>DASVLM010000910.1:0-8821 GCA_036384875.1 Noviherbaspirillum sp. | reverse complement strand
GATTTCGAAGGAACGCTTGACGATCCAATAGAACATCAGCCCGACGAGACAGACGCCGGCGAAACCGAGCTCCTCGCCGATCACTGCCAACAGGAAGTCGGTGTGCGCTTCCGGCAGGTAGTGCAGCTTTTCCACACTGCCGCCCAAGCCGACGCCGAACAGTTCGCCGCGGCCGAAAGCGATCAGCGAGTGCGACAGCTGATATGCCTTGCCCAATGCATTGTCTTCCTGCCATGGGTTCAGGTAGGCAAAAATGCGCTCACGCCGCCATGGGGAAAGCACAATGACCATGCTGAAAATTCCAACCAGCACCGCGCCGATGCCGCCGAACCAGATGCCGTTGATCCCGCCGAGGAAGAGGATGCCCATGGCGATGCAGACGATCACGCCGAAGGCACCAAGGTCAGGCTCGAGCAGCAAGAGCAAACCGACAAAGCCGACCGCCGCAGCCATCGGCATGAAGCCCTTGGTCAGCTTGTGCATGAACTGCTGCTTGCGCACCGTATAGTCGGCGGCATACAGGACCACGAACAGCTTCATCAATTCGGACGGCTGCAGGTTGAACACCTTGAACGACAACCAGCGCTTGGCGCCGTTCACGCCCTTGCCGATGCCGGGGATCAGCACCAGCGCCAGCAGCACCAGCGTGCCGGCGAACAGGTACGGTGCCCAGCGCTGCCAGGATTCGACGCGCACCCGGAAGACGATCAGCCCGGCGAACAGCGACGTACCGATGAACATGGCCTGGCGCACCAGGAAATGCGTGTTCGTGTAGGCGGCGTACTTGGGCGAATCGGGCAGCGCGATCGATGCCGAATACACCATCACCATCCCGAACAGCATGAGCAGTACGACCACCCACACCAGCGGCTGGTCGTATTCCATCATCTTCGAGCGCTGCTCGACGCTGCGCACAGGCGCCTCGGCGGCAGACGACGAAAAGGACGGGAAGGCGAACTTCATGCGATCACCTCGCCGCGAGAGAGCGCCACTTCGCGCACCGCCTCAACGAACACTTCGGCCCGATGTGCATAGTTGCGGAACATGTCGAGGCTGGCGCATGCGGGCGACAGCAACACGGCATCGCCGCCCTGCGCGATTTCGGATGCGCGCTGCACCGCCGCTTCAAGCGTGGCGCAGTCGATCAGTTCGATACCGGTTTGCGCCAGCGCCTCGCGGATCGTCGGACCGTCCTTGCCGATCAGGAGTACGGCGCGCGCGAACTTGGCGACCGGTTCCGCCAGTGGCGCGAAATCCTGACCCTTGCCTTCGCCGCCGGCGATCAGCACCAGCCGGCCACCCTGCATCGCGCCGAGCCCGGTCAGCGCAGCGACGGTCGCGCCGACATTGGTGCCCTTGCTGTCGTCGTAATAATCGACCTCGCCGACAGTAGCGATCGGTTCCACGCGATGCGGTTCGCCCTTGTATTCGCGCAGACCATGCAGCAACGGCGCGAGCGGCAGGCCGATGGCGCGGCACAGTGCCAGCGCGGCGAGCGCGTTGACGGCGTTGTGCCGGCCGCGGGTCTTCAGCGCGTCCGCCGGCATCAGCTTGTTCACCATCACCGGAATCTCGGCATTGTCTTTCTTCCGGCGGCGCTTTTCGCCGTCCTCGGTACCGATGGCGACGGACAGCCATTGCATGCCGTTATCATCGACCAGGCCAAAGCAGTCGGGATGCTCGGGTTCGTCCGCACCGAAGGTGATCGTGGTGGCGGAAGGGGATGCCATCTTCATCACCAGCGGATCGTCGCGATTCAGCAGGCGGACGGTATTGGCGCCAAAGATGCGTGCCTTGTCGGCAGCATAGGAGTCCATGCTGCCGTGCCAGTCGAGATGGTCCTGCGTCACGTTCAGCACGGTGGCGACGTCAGCCTGCAGCGAGAACGTGGCATGCAACTGGAAGCTGGACAGTTCCAGTACCCAGGCTTGCGGCAGCTCATCCTTGTCGAGCGCCTCGCGCAGCACGTCGAGCGCGGCCGGACTGATGTTGCCGGCGATCTGCGTCTTGAGCCCGGCGCGGCGGCACAAGAGGCCGGTCAGGCTCGTGACCGTGGTCTTGCCGTTGGTGCCGGTGATGGCAATGACTTTCGGCGCGTAGTCGCGCGCGGCGCGCAAGGCGGCGAGCGCCTGCGCGAACAATTCGATCTCGCCCCACAGCGGAATGTTGCGTTCCTGTGCGGCGGGCGTGACGTCTGCCAGTTCGCGGCCGGGAGCCAAGCCCGGGCTGACCACGGCGAAATCCACGCCGTCCAGCAGATCGGCAGTGAACGCGCCAGCCACGAATTCCGCGTCCGGCAGCGCCTCGCGCAGCTGCGGCAGTCGTGCAGGTTCGTCGCGCGTGTCGGCGACGCGCACGCGCGCGCCGCAGCGCGCCAGCCACAATGCCATCGCCAGGCCCGATTCGCCGAGCCCGAGGACGAGAACATGTTTGCCCTGGTAGTCCATCAGCGCAGCTTCAAGGTTGAAAGTCCGAACAACACCAGAATCATCGTGACGATCCAGAAACGAACCACGACCTGGGTTTCCTTCCACCCCTTCTGTTCGAAGTGATGGTGCAACGGTGCCATGAGGAGAATGCGGCGGCCGACGCCGTAGCGCTTCTTGGTGTACTTGAAATAACCGACCTGCATCATGACCGACAGCGTTTCGACGACGAAGATGCCCCCCATGATGAAGAGCACGATTTCCTGGCGCACGATCACCGCGATGGTGCCGAGCGCGCCGCCAAGAGCGAGCGCGCCGACGTCGCCCATGAAGACCTGCGCCGGGTGCGCGTTGTACCAGAGGAATGCGAGTCCCGCTCCGGCCATTGCGCCGCAGAAGATTATCAGTTCCGCAGCGCCGGGTATGTGAGGAATAAAGAGGTATTTCGCGTAGACGGCGTTACCAGTGAGGTAGGCGATCAGGCCGAGCGCCGATCCGACCATCACCGTCGGCATGATGGCAAGACCGTCGAGGCCGTCGGTCAGGTTGACGGCATTACTCGATCCGACGATGACCAGGTAAGTCAGGCCGATGAAACCCCAGACGCCGAGCGGATAGCTGATCGTCTTGAAGAACGGGACGATCAGGTCGGCCTTGGGCGGCAGGTCGAGGCTGAAGCCGGACTGAACCCAGGCCAGGAAGAGCTGCCACACCTTGGCGCTGGTCGGCGCCGACACCGAAAAGGCGAGGTAGACCGCCGCGGCGATGCCGATCAGCGATTGCCAGAAGTACTTCTCGCGCGACGACATCCCTTCCGGGTTCTTGTAGACCACCTTCCGGTAGTCATCGACCCAGCCGATCGCGCCGTAACCGAGCGTCACGACCAGCACCGGCCAGATCAAGCGGTTGCTCCAGTCGCACCAGAGCAGCGTGGAAACGCCGATGCCGAGCAAAATCAGCGCGCCGCCCATGGTCGGCGTGCCGGATTTGACGAGGTGGGTCTGCGGGCCGTCCTTGCGCACCGCCTGACCCACCTTCAGGCGGGTCAGCATGCGGATGACCGCCGGGCCGGAGATCAGGCCGATGGCGAGCGCGGTAAGGGTAGCGAAAACAGCACGGAAAGTGATGAAGTTGAAGACCCGCAGCGGCCCGAGATCCTGTTGAAAATATTGTGCCAGCCAGAGCAGCATGTCAGTGGGCTTCCTGTACGGGTGTTTGATTCACGAGGTGCTGGACCACGCGCTCCATCTTCATGAAACGCGATCCCTTGATGAGCAACGTGGAGCCGGCGGCGGCGAGCGCCTCGGCCTTGCTGTTGAGCGCGTCGATGTCGTCGAAGTGTTCGGCGTTCGTACCGAAGGCGGCCACGCTATGGCGCGCCAGTTCGCCTAGCGCCAGCAGGCGGTCGATGCCGCGCGCCTTGGCATAGGCACCGACTTCGTCGTGGAATTTCGGTCCTTCGTTGCCGACTTCGCCCATGTCGCCAAGGACGAGCACGCGCGGCGACGCCGCATTGGCAAGCACGTCGATCGCGGCGCGCACCGAATCCGGGTTGGCGTTGTAGGTGTCGTCGATCACGATCGCGCCGGTACGTGCAGTCTTGCGCTGCAGGCGGCCGCTCACCGGGGAGAAGGATTCGAGGCCGCGCACCACCGCTTCGACCGGAATGCCGGCGGCCAGTGCGCAGGCAGTTGCGGCGAGCGCGTTGCGCACGTTGTGCTCACCGGCGGCAGCGAGTTTCACCTTGAACGTGGAAGATGCAGTGCGGATCGAGAGTTCGCTGCCGAAATCATTTGCAACGTAGCTGCCCGCGACGTCGGCATCTGCAGTCAGGCCGAAGGTCATGACATTGCGGCCACCTTCCGCAGCGTATCCGCGCCACAGACCGGTGTAAGCGTCGCCTGCCGGGAACACGGCGGTGCCGTTGGTCGGCAACGCGCGCAACACGGCGCCGTTTTCCCTGGCCACCGCTTCCACGCTTTCCATGAATTCCTGGTGTTCGCGCTGGGCGTTGTTAACAAGAGCGACGGTCGGCTGCGCAATCGAAGCCAGCAGCGCGATCTCGCCCGGATGATTCATGCCCAGCTCGATTACCGCTGCCTGCATCGACTCATCAAGGCGGAAAACGGTCAACGGCACGCCGATATCGTTGTTCAAGTTGCCACGCGTGGCGAGGTGATTCTCACCGAAAGCAGCAGCAAGGATGGACGCGATCATCTCCTTGACCGTCGTCTTGCCGTTGCTGCCGGTGACAGCAATCACCGGCATGGAAAACTTCCTGCGCCAGCCGGTGGCGCTTTCCGCAAGAGCCGTGCGCGTATCCGGCACAACCAGTGCCGGCAATGCAAATCCTTCAGGCAGGCGTTCCGCTACCACGGCAGCCACACCACGGGCCGCCACATCGTTCAAAAACTCATGTGCATCGAAACGTTCGCCGCGCAGCGCGACGAACAGATTGCCGGCAGAGACATTCCGGCTGTCGGTCGACACACCGGTAAACATTACTTCACGCAGCACTTCATCCGTGCCGGCGTTGGCCGGTACGGCTTGCGAAAGCCATGGCCGGATTTCAGCCAATGACGATTTCATCAATGATTCCCCTTCATCGTAGCCCGGGCAGCCAGCGCGAGAGCAGCATGGTCTGCATCCAGGAACGGCAATTTCCTGCCTTTGATTTCCTGATAAGGTTCGTGGCCTTTGCCGGCCAGCAGAACCACGTCGCTTTTCCCGGCGTGCCGCACCGCCCACAGGATGGCGGATGCACGGTCTTCGATCACCTGCAAGCTGTCCTTCGCGAGGTGCGCGACGTCGATGCCCGTCACCACCTGTTCCAGGATCGCGGCCGGCTCTTCGCTGCGCGGGTTGTCGCTGGTGACGATGATGTGATCCGCCGCCTGCGCTACCTTCCCCATCTGCGGACGCTTGCCCGGATCGCGGTCACCGCCGCAGCCGAACAGGCACCACAGCTGGCCGCCGCGCTGCTGCGCAACCTGCCGCAACGTTGCCAATGTCTTTTCAAGCGCATCCGGCGTATGTGCGTAATCGATCACGACCAGCGGCGCATCCTGCCCGCCGAGCTGCTGCATGCGGCCCGGCACGGCGGTGAGCGTTTCGACAGCATCGGCGGCCGTCTTGAAATCATGACCTTTCGCGAGCAGCACGCCGAACACGCCGAGGACGTTACTGACATTAAAGTTGCCGACAAGTTGCGTTTTTATTTGCCCGGCGCCAAAAATAGAGTCGAGGCGGAATACGGTGCCTGCCGCGCTGGAGCGAATCTCGCTCGCCTGCAGCACGGAGACACCCTCGACCAGCTTGCCGGTCACGCTGTAGCCGATGATCGATACCTTGGGATGACGGCTTTTCAGGTGCTGCACCAGGCGCAGGCCCATGTCGTCATCGAGATTGATCACGGCGTGCTTCAGGCCGGGCCAGTCGAACAGCATGGTCTTGGCAGCCTCATAGGCCGCCATGTCGCCGTGGTAATCGAGATGGTCGCGCGTGAGATTGGTGAACAGTGCGGCATCGACATGCATGCCGTCCATGCGTCCCTGCACCAGGCCGATCGAGGATGCCTCGATGGCAAGCGCGGTGGCGCCGGCGTCACGCAGCTCGGCCAGCTTGCGCTGGAGGAGGATGGCGTCGGGCGTGGTGTTGCCGGTATTGGTGAATTCGCCGTGGGTACCGCGCTTGTAGAGCGCGATGCCGAGCGTACCGATCACGGCGGACGGCTGCCCGAGCTTCGACAGCGCCGTGCTGATCCATTGGCTGCAGGAAGTCTTGCCGTTCGTGCCGGTGACGGCGACGGTAAACATGGAAGCATCCGGATGCTGATACCAACCGTTGGCGATGGCGCCCGCCAGCTTCTTCAGCCCGCGCACGGCGAAGTGGGGAACTGTCCATGCATCGTCCCAGGCAAAATCGTCGGACTCGAAGATCACAGCCTTCACACCGTTTTCAATTGCGGCCTGGATGAATTTGCGGCCATCGGCCGCCTCGCCGGGATAGGCGATGAAGACGTCGCCATGGCGGATCGTGCGCGAATCGGCGGACAAGTTGGCGCGTGGCGCTTCCATCCGGAGCCAGGTCAGGATATTGCTCACGGATGGCGTCACGGCGAGCATCACAGGCTCTCCTTCTCGGATTCCGCCGGAATGATGATGTCGGTCACGGAAGAATCCGGCGGCACGTTCATCGCACGCAAGGCATTCGCAGCTATCGCCGAAAACACCGGTGCGGCGACGTCACCGCCGTAGTGCTGGCCGGCGCTCGGTTCATCGATCATTACCGCGATGATCACGCGCGGGTTGGACATCGGCGCCATGCCGACGAAAGAACCGACGTACTTGTGCACGTATTTGCCGTGCTCGATCTTGTATGCCGTCGCAGTCTTGCCGCCGACGCGGTAGCCCGGCACCTGCGCCTTCGGCGCGGTACCCTCGGGGCTGACCACGGTTTCCAACATCGCGCGCATTTCGCGTGCCGTCTTTTCGCTGAAGATGCGCTGCCCGACCGGCGGCGTGTCGATCTTCTGGAAAGTCAGCGGAATGATGTCGCCGTTACGTGCAAACACCGTGTAAGCATGTGCCATCTGGATCAGCGAGACCGAAACACCGTGGCCGTAGCTCATGGTCGCCTGCTCGATCGGGCGCCAGGATTTGTAGGGCCGGAGACGGCCGGCGACGGCGCCCGGGAAACCGAGCTTCGGCTGCTGGCCGAAGCCGACGCTGGTATACAGCTCCCACATTTCCTGCGGCGGAATCTGTAGCGCGATCTTGGCGGTGCCAACGTTGGAGGACTTCTGGATCACCTGCGACACCGTCAGCAAGCCGTGCGGATGCGCATCGCCGATGGTCGCGGTGCCGATGGTCAGCTTTCCCGGTGCCGTCTGGATCGGCGTGTTGGGTGTGACGCGCTTCGTTTCCAGCGCCAGCGCAATCGGGAATGGCTTCATCACCGAGCCCGGTTCGAAGGTATCGGTCAACACGCGGTTGCGCAGCTGCGCGCCGGTGAGTACGGAGCGATCGTTGGGGTTGTAGCTCGGCAGGTTGACCAGGGCCAGCACTTCACCGGTCTTCACATCGACCACGACGGCGCCGCCGGCCTTGGCCTTGTTCTTTTCGACCGCTTCTTTCAACTGCGTAAACGCGATGTACTGGATCTTGCTGTCGATGGAGAGTGTCAGGTCCTTGCCGTCATGCGGCTCGCGCACTGCGCCGATATCTTCAACGATGTGGCCGAGGCGGTCCTTGATGACGCGGCGGCTGCCCGTGGTGCCGGCGAGGCTTTTCTGGAGCGCCAGCTCCATGCCTTCCTGGCCGGCGTCCTCCACGTTGGTGAAGCCGACCACGTGCGCCATCACTTCGCCTTCCGGGTAGTAGCGCTTGTATTCCTTGCGAGCCTCGATCCCGGGAATGCCGAGCTTGGCGATCTGGTCCGCGATGTCCTGCTCGACCTGGCGCTTGAGGTATACGAAGCTGCGGTCGGAGTTGAGCTTCTTGTGCAATTCTGCGTCGCTCATCTGCAGCAGCTTCGCCAGCTGCTGCAGCTTTGCCTTCGGCGCTTCCTGCACGTCATCCGGAATCGCCCAGATGGCTTTCACCGGAATCGAGGAAGCAAGTACCAGGCCATTGCGGTCGGTAATCTTGCCACGGGTAGCGGGCAACTCCAGCGTGCGCGCATAGCGCGACTCACCCTGCTTCTGCAGGAAGTCGGTGCTCATGCCTTGCAGGTACAGCGCACGACCGATCAGGGCGACGAAAGCGGCAAACAGCACGAACAGCACGACGCGCGAGCGCCATACCGGCAGCTTGACCGCCAGCACGGGGCTGGCACTGAAAGGGACGCCCTTGGCGGCGGCGGCGCGTGTCATTTCACCCTCGGGGTCAGGTATTGGGTTCGGTCCGGGGTCACCGGCACCATACTGAGATTGCGGCGCGCGCTGGCTTCGATGCGCGCGTGTTTGCCGAGCGTGGATTGGTCGAGTTGCAGCTGCGCCCACTCGATGTCGAGCTGGCGGGCGGCCGACTCGGAGCGATCGAGTTCGATAAAGAGACGACGCGCCTTGTACTGCGCGTTAACGAGCGAAAGCGCGCATGCCACGAGCGCGATGGTGAGGATGGCGGAAATGCGGCCGCTCACTGCACACCTCCTGCTTGCGGCAGGCGTTCGGCGACACGCATGATGGCCGAGCGGGCGCGGGGATTTGCAGCGACTTCCTCGTCGCTCGGCTTGATCTTGGCGACGAGCCTGAAGTCGGGCTGCGGCAGGTCGACCGCACGAATCGGCAGGCGACGGTCCGGCTGCGGCGCATTGGCCTTGGCAGCCAGGAAGCGCTTGACGATGCGGTCTTCCAGCGAATGAAAGCTGATCACAGCCAGTCTCCCCTGCGGGCT
>DASVLM010000909.1:0-4606 GCA_036384875.1 Noviherbaspirillum sp. | reverse complement strand
AGGATCTGGCCGAGACGATGAAGAAGGCGTTTTACATTGCTACTACGGGCCGTCCCGGTCCGGTGCTGGTCGATGTCCCCAAGGATATCTCGATGCAGAAGTATCACTTCGAGTATCCGAAATCGCTCGACATGCGTTCCTACCGTCCGGTCGACAAGGGACATTCCGGCCAGATCCGCAAGGCAGTGCAGCTGCTGCTGTCTGCCGAGCGTCCGATGATCTACACCGGCGGCGGCGTAATTCTCGCCAATGCATCTCCGGAACTGAACAAGCTGGTAGACAAGCTCGGATACCCCTGCACCAATACGCTGATGGGCCTTGGTGGTTACAAGTCGTCGAGCGACAAGTTCGTTGGCATGCCTGGCATGCACGGCACTTATGAAGCCAACATGGCGATGCAGCACTGCGACGTGCTGATCGCTATTGGCGCGCGCTTTGACGACCGTGTGATCGGCAACCCGAAACACTTCTCCACGCATCCGCGCAAAATCATTCATATCGACATCGATCCGTCGTCGATTTCCAAGCGCGTCAAGGTCGACATTCCGATCGTCGGCAACGTCAAGGATGTGCTGGTTGAACTGTTGTCCCAACTCGAGGCCGCAGAGACCAAGCCGAATGCCAAGGCGCTGGAAGCATGGTGGCGCCAGATCAACGAATGGCGCGGCCGCGAGTGCCTGAAGTTTGCCACGTCGGCTGAGGTCATCAAGCCGCAGGAAGTCGTGCAGAAGGTCTGGCAAGTCACCAAGGGCGATGCGTTCATCACCTCCGACGTGGGTCAGCACCAAATGTGGGCTGCGCAATACTACGGTTTCGACAAGCCGCGTCGCTGGATCAATTCCGGCGGCCTCGGCACCATGGGTGTCGGCCTGCCATATGCGATGGGCGTGCAGATGGCCAATCCGGATGCGACGGTCGCCTGTATTACCGGTGAAGCTTCGATACAGATGTGCATTCAGGAGCTCGCCACATGCAAGCAATATCACCTGACACCGAAGATCATCCTGCTGAACAACCGCTTCCTCGGCATGGTCCGCCAGTGGCAGCAGATCGACTACGGTTCGCGTTACTCCGAGTCCTATATGGACTCCCTGCCGGACTTCAACAAGCTTGCTGAATCCTTCGGCCATGTCGGTATGACGATCGACAAGCCGGGAGATGTCGAGGGTGCGCTGAAGGAAGCCTTCGGCATGAAGGACAGGCTGGTGTTCATGAACTTCATTACGGATCAAACCGAAAACGTATGGCCCATGGTGAAAGCCGGCAAGGGTCTGACTGAAATGCTTTTGGGTTCGGAGGATCTGTAATGCGACACATCATTTCTGTTCTGCTTGAAAACGAAGCAGGGGCGTTGTCGCGCGTGGTGGGCCTGTTCTCCGCACGTGGCTACAATATCGAAACCCTCACGGTTGCGCCTACCGAGGATGCAACCCTGTCTCGCATGACTATCGTCACGACTGGTTCGGACGACGTCATCGAACAGATCACCAAGCACCTCAATCGCCTGATCGAGGTCGTGAAAGTGGTCGACCTGACCGAGGGTTCGCACATCGAGCGCGAGCTCATGCTCATCAAGGTGCGTGCCGTCGGCAAGGAGCGCGAAGAAATGAAGCGCACTGCGGATATATTCCGCGGTCGCATCATCGATGTTACCGAGAAGACTTACACGATCGAACTGACGGGTAACAAATCGAAGCTCGATGCGTTCATCGAATCGATCGACCGCACGGCCATTCTCGAGACCGTTCGTACCGGCGGCTCGGGTATCGGTCGCGGCGAACGCATTCTCAAAGTCTAAAAAGCATTGCAACAACAACATTTACCAAGTTAGGAAGATCCATGAAAGTTTTCTACGATAAAGATTGCGACCTGTCCCTGATCAAAGGCAAGAACGTCACCATCATCGGTTACGGCTCGCAAGGCCACGCACACGCACAGAACCTGAATGATTCCGGCGTCAAGGTCACCGTTGGCCTGCGCAAGGGCGGTGCTTCTTGGGAAAAGGCAAAGAACGCCGGACTGAACGTTGCTGAAGTCAACGAAGCGGTCAAGGCTGCCGACGTCATCATGATCTTGCTGCCGGACGAGAACATCGCCCAGGTTTACACCGAAAATGTCGCGCCGAACGCCAAGCAAGGCGCGGTGCTGGCATTCGCACACGGCTTCAACGTCCATTACGGCCAAGTCGTGCCGCGCGCCGACCTGGACGTCATCATGGTCGCACCGAAGGCGCCAGGCCATACCGTGCGCGGCACCTATACCCAAGGTGGCGGCGTGCCGCATCTTGTTGCCGTGTACCAGGACAAGTCTGGCAGCGCCCGTGATATCGCCTTGTCGTACGCGATGGCAAACGGTGGTGGCCGTGCCGGTATCATTGAAACCAATTTCCGTGAAGAGACTGAAACCGACCTGTTCGGCGAACAGGCCGTTCTGTGCGGCGGTACCGTCGAACTGATCAAGGCTGGCTTCGAGACGCTGGTGGAAGCCGGCTACGCTCCGGAAATGGCCTACTTCGAGTGCTTGCACGAGCTCAAGCTGATCGTCGACCTGATCTATGAAGGCGGCATCGCCAACATGAATTACTCGATCTCCAACAACGCCGAATACGGTGAATACGTCACCGGCCCGCGCGTTGTTACGGAAGACACCAAGAACGCCATGCGTCAGTGCCTGAAGGACATCCAGACCGGCGAATACGCAAAGAGCTTCATCCTCGAGAACAAGGCCGGTGCCCCGACCTTGATCTCGCGTCGTCGCCTGACTTCCGAGCACCAGATCGAGCAAGTCGGTGAAAAGCTGCGCGCGATGATGCCGTGGATTAAGAAGAACAAGCTGGTCGATCAATCGAAGAACTAATTCTTCTGAAAACCACCTTCTTGAAAGCTGCGCTTCGGCGCAGCTTTTTTTTCGCCGCTAGGCAGCACAAGGCATATTTGCCCACTTGGGTAAAATATGTAATCGATCTGATGGAATAGCTATATGAAGAAATCGATGCCCTGGATAGCAAATCTTCTTGCCGTACTCTGCGCGTGCGTCGTATTGACTAATGCACATGCAGAAGGAGCGGTTCAAACCGCCGGCACTGTCGTTGTCGTACCCGCATACGGCGAAGTGAAGCATCCGAACGATCAAGCGTTCGCGACTTTCATGGTCGAAGTGCAGGACAAGGACAAATCTGCTGCGGCTTCACGCGTGAACCTGAAGATGAAGCAAGGGACTGATATTTTGCGAAAGGAAGATTCGCAAGCCATCTTGAAGACACGCGGATATTACAGTTATCCGATCTACGCCGAAGATCCGGCCTCGCGCCAAGCGGGAAAGCAGCGACAACCAATCGGATGGCGCGTAGGTCAGTATGTTGATCTGACGACTACCAACATCGACGCATTACCTCGAACGGTCGCGGCAGCACAACGCGTCATTGCTCTCAACGGCTTGCATTTTGGCTTGTCCGAAGTAACAACCAGAAAGCTGGAAGAACAGCGCATAGCGGCTGCATATCGAAACCTCCTCGACAAGGTCCAGGCAATCGCCAAGGCTATGGGCCGCAATTCCGCGGATGCCGTACTCGATACGCTGGACTTTGAAGGCTCCGGCAACTATGCCGGACAGGAAATTCAAGCGATGCCCAAGGCGATGCGTGCGGCATCCGCCGATGTGCAAGTCGAGGAGCCGAGTTTCGAGCCGGGGGAGACAACGCTGAGTACCCGCATCGTCGCAAGAGTGAAGTTCAAATGACAGGACTACAGATGGTGTCCAGAATTCTCGTTTTCGCGTACTTTTCTACGGTACTTGCTGGCTGCCAGCGCTCAGAGCCGCCGGTTGATCTTGTGAAGACGCAGCGTGAGGCATTGAGCCAGGCTAAAGCGGTCGAAGGCCAGTTACAACAGGCGCAGGATCGCCTGAAGGCCGCCGAGGATGAGCAAAAGTAGGCGGTAGACATGGTGTGTGTTTCCGAGCGTTACTTTTGAAAGCTGCTCGACTAGAATAGCCACGCTTTGGCAATTCGTCATCAGGACCGGGTGGCAAATCCCTGTTCTCATGGTTGTGTGCTTGTGCCGGAAACGATTCCGGCAGAACCTTAATCTTATTGATATCAATCGCGAAACGGAATCGGCATGGGAAGCTTCAATCGTCGCAAACCGAAGAACAAGGCCGGGCTGTTCCCGAAAGTTGCACGTTTCAAGCGCACGCTGCAACAATCCCAGCTCGCGCCAGGGGCAGGTGTTGCCGAATCCGCTCCACGCCGGCGCGGAATTTATCTGCTGCCGAATGCATTCACAACTGCAAACCTGTTTTGCGGATTTTTTGCCATCGTAATGGCAATGAACCTCAAGTTCGACTACGCATCGGTCGCGATCTTTGCAGCGATGCTGCTAGATAGTGTGGATGGGCGTGTCGCCCGTTTAACTAATACACAAAGTGAATTCGGCGCGCAGTATGACAGCCTCTCCGACATGTTGTCGTTCGGCGCCGCGCCAGGGCTGATCGTGTATGAGTGGGCCTTGCGCGGTATGGGCAAGCTTGGTTGGCTGGCCGCATTTGTCTACTGTGCAGGCGCCGCACTGCGTCTTGCACGCTTTAATACCAATATTGGCGTTGTCGA
>DASVLM010000908.1:0-3101 GCA_036384875.1 Noviherbaspirillum sp. | reverse complement strand
GTTTCATGTTCAGGTCCAGCGCCTTCTTCTCGCGGAAGTGATCGATCTGCACCGAGTGGTCGACGACGAGATCCACCGGCACCAGCGGTTCGATATTCTTCGGCTTCTTGCCGAGCTTGGAGGCGACGTTGCGCATTGCGGCCAAGTCGGCCAGCAGCGGCACGCCGGTGAAGTCTTGCAGCACGACGCGGGCGACGACGAAAGGGATTTCATCGACGCGGGCAGCATTCGCGCCCCAGTTAGCCAATTGGGTGACGTGTTCTTCGGTAACTTTCTTGCCGTCGCAATTGCGCAGTACGGATTCGAGCACGATGCGGATCGATACCGGCAGGCGGGAAATATTCACGCCAAGCTTCTTTTCGAGAGCGGGCAGCGAGTAGAACTTGCCTTTCTTGGAACCCGAGATCTTGAATTCCTTGAGTGTGTTCAGAGTATTGCGGGACATAAAGTCACTCCTTAAATTATTAGAACTGAACTAGCAACAAATGTATTGATAATCGACCAACCGTCCTGCCCTGACAGCCCGGGATCACAAGAACCTGTTCAGGGACTCGCTGGGTTTGCCAAGGCGCTACCAGCGAGTCCGCAACCAGATTCTGGCCGTATCAACCTCTCGGCAACACTGCCTCGGTCACCTTCGGCGCCAATTGCTCCGGATTCTTGCACTCATTCGCAAGTTGATGGCCCTGCTTAGAGTCGAGCAGGATACTCTTTGCCGGAATGCCAATCCAGATCAGTCCCTTCTTCAGGTTCTCGAAACGGTTTGCTCCCGTTGTCGTTCCTACGCGGGTCATGTGGTGCACGTGCTTGTTCCATTGCAATGCGATTTCCTGGTCGTTGCCGGGATACTGGTAAATCGTGACCTTGTTCCCCAGTTCGCAATGGTATGAAACCGGCTGCAAGCCGGTGACGTCCGGTTCCTTTTCGTCATCGCTGGCTGCAGGCGCTTCATGTTTCGGATGCGCCGCCTTTCTTGCACTCGTCTTCTTCGCTGCCGGGGCAGTGGAGGACGCAGCGGAACCTGCCGCCGACGCGGCACCGGCGGTCAGGCCGGCGACCAGAAAAACGAATGCAGTCAAAACCTTCATGTGAATCTCCTCATTGGTGCGCCATCTTTTGTTTGCTTCATGTCGGCGCGGAATACTACTTCTATAACAAACTCCCTGCTGATTCTGGTAACGGCATGCCTGCCGATTTCGCACGCTGCAATATCGTCCAGTAATATCGGTAGCTGGCGCGGTCGTGCAGTTTGCCATTGTGCTGTATCGGCCCCCATTGTGCCGCTTGCGCCTCGGTGAGAATAGCTGCGGCCTCGTTCACTTCCGAGCCACGTGGCGACAGTGCCTTCAGGATAGGCTTGATCTGGCCCGGGTGGATGCTCCACATCCGGGTGTATGCAAATTCGGCTGCGGCGCGCGTTGCGTCATTGGCCACTACCGCGGTGTCCTTGATCTCCGTCGTCACATTGTGCGACGGTACCTTGCCGTGCGCATGACAGGCCGCCGCAATTTCCAGTTTCGCGCGCATTACCAGCGGATGCGTGAACTGGCCGGGCGAGCGCATTGCGCTCCCGGGCACTGCGCCGTGGTGAGCAGAGACGAAGTCCATGATGCCGAAGGAAAGGCACTCGACTTGGGGGAGGGCTGCGATCTGGTAAGCCTCGCGCAAGGCGCCGTGCGTCTCGATCAGAACGTGTACCGGCAAATCTTCGCGCCCGCCCTTTTTCGCAGCGCGGTTGATGACTTCAAGCGCGCGATTGACATCCGCGAGCGAGTCGACTTTGGGAATGACGAGGTAGGCAAGCCGCTTCGCAGCCGCTTTGCAAATGATGCTGACGTCCTGCTCGAAGCAGGCATGGGTGATGTCGTGGACACGTGCGCCGACGCGGTTGAACTTGTTGTCAGCACCCTTGATGACGGACGCTACCAGTTCCGCGTGTGCCTTTTCGTTGCCGGCACTCGCGCCATCCTCGCAATCAAGGGTGATGTCGAATACCGGGCCAAGTTCTTGCTGCAGGGCAATCGACTTTTGCATGAGCTTCTCGGAGCCGGCGTAGTGATCGCATACCGGAATCGATACCGGCTTGTGCTTACCCTGGAATAAGACCTCGGAGGGATGCATGTATCTGGATGTCTTTTATCGCTGTTTGCCGTCGTTCCGCTTGTGGCGGGGACAGGGCATGGTTCCCTGATTCCCTGCTGCCGCCGGATTTCGATTTTGCGGAAATCGCAGCGGCTGCCGGGAAATATCGGTGAAGCTTATCCGACGAGGTGCTTCACGCCTTCACGCTCTTCGGTCAGTTCCTTCAGCGTCAGGTTGATGCGCTCTTGCGAGAATGCATCGACCTGCAGGCCCTGGACGATCTTGTATTCGCCGTTTTCGGTCGTGACCGGGAAGCCGAACACGATGCCTTCCGGGATGCCGTAGGAGCCGTCGGACGGGATGCCCATTGTGGTCCACTTGCCATTGGTGCCCAGCACCCAGTCATGCACGTGGTCGATTGCAGCGTTGGCTGCGGAGGCAGCGGAAGACAGGCCGCGTGCTTCGATGATCGCAGCACCGCGCTTGCCGACTGTCGGCAGGTACACGTCCTTCGTCCATGCATCGTCGTTCACCAGTGCCTTTGCCGGCTGGCCGTCGACGGTGGCGTGGGTGAAGTCGGCGTACATCGTCGGGGAGTGGTTGCCCCATACGCACAGCTATTCGATCGAAGTGATCGGCTTGCCGACCTTCTGCGCCAGTTGGGTCAGGGCGCGGTTGTGGTCGAGGCGCAGCATGGCGGTGAAATTCTTGGCCGGCAGGTTCGGTGCCGACTTCATCGCGATGTAGGCGTTGGTGTTGGCCGGATTGCCGACGACCAGCACCTTGACGTTGCGGGATGCGACGGCATCCAGCGCCTTGCCTTGCACCGTGAAGATCTGTGCGTTGGCTTCGAGCAGGTCCTTGCGCTCCATGCCCGGGCCGCGCGGACGTGCGCCGACCAGCAGGGCGACGTCGGCATCCTTGAAAGCAGTCATCGGATCGCTATGGGCAGTCATACCGGCCAGCAGCGGGAATGCGCAGTCGTCGAGTTCCATCATGACGCCCTTGAGCGCCTTCTG
>DASVLM010000907.1:0-6076 GCA_036384875.1 Noviherbaspirillum sp. | reverse complement strand
TGGGCCGCCTGCAAGAGCGTATTACCTCGACCAAGACCGGCTCCATTACGTCGATCCAGGCCGTGTACGTCCCTGCGGATGACTTGACCGACCCGTCCCCGGCAACCACCTTCGCCCACCTTGACTCCACCGTCGTGTTGTCGCGTGACATCGCTGCACTGGGTATCTACCCCGCAGTGGACCCGCTCGACTCGACCTCGCGTCAGCTGGACCCGAACGTGGTCGGTGCAGAACACTACGAGACGGCCCGCGCCGTCCAAGGCACGCTGCAGCGCTACAAGGAACTGCGCGATATCATCGCGATTCTGGGCATGGACGAACTGGCACCGGAAGACAAGCTGGTCGTGGCACGCGCTCGCAAGATGCAGCGTTTCCTGTCCCAGCCGTTCCACGTTGCTGAAGTGTTCACCGGCTCCCCGGGCAAATACGTTTCGCTGAAGGACACGATCAAGGGCTTCAAGATGATCGCCAGCGGCGAACTCGATCACCTGCCGGAACAGGCGTTCTACATGGTCGGCACGATCGAGGAAGCCATCGAGAAGGCCAAGAAGCTTCAGTAATCGCAGGCGGCGCGGCGCGCCGCAGCCGGGGGCGAGAAGCCCCTGACTGTAGCGCGCAGCTCGTAAGCGGTCTGACCTTCAGGCGAACAACAAGGGTTCCAACATGGCACACACTATCCACGTAGACGTCGTCTCCGCCGAAGAAGAAATCTTCGCCGGCGAAGCCGAGTTCGTCGCGTTGCCGGGTGAAGCGGGCGAACTGGGTATCTATCCCCAGCACACGCCGCTGATCACGCGTATTCGGCCGGGTGCAGTGCGCATCAAGGTGCCGGGCCAGGCGGAAGACGAATTCGTCTTCGTCGCGGGCGGCATTCTTGAAGTGCAGCCGCACGTCGTTACGGTGCTGGCCGATACGGCAATCCGCGGCCACGACCTCGACGAGGCCAAGGCAGCGGAAGCGAAGCGGCTCGCCGAGGAAGCGCTGGTCAACAAGGAGTCGGAAATCGACTACGCGAAAGCGCAGGCCGAACTGGCTTCCGCAGTGGCCCAGCTGGCAGCGATCGAGCGTCTTCGCAAGAAACGCTGAGCGATGCAGGCGGTACAATGAAAAGGCAGCTTCGGCTGCCTTTTTTATTTTCCCGCCTGGAAATGCCATGAGTCAGGAACAAGACACTATCAATACAGTGTTGGAGAACAGCAAGACGATTGCCGTCGTCGGCTTGTCCGCTCGTCCGGAACGGCCGAGTCATATGGTGGCCGAATACATGCAGCAGGAAGGGTATCGCATCGTGCCGGTCAATCCGGCCTATGCAGGAACTTCCATCCTTGGCGAGACTTGCTACGCAACATTGCGCGACGCCGCACAAGCTGCCGGGCCAATCGATATCGTCGATTGCTTTCGTCAATCCGCCAGCATTCTGCCGATTGCAGAAGAGGCCATCTCCATCGGCGCGCGCTGTCTCTGGATGCAGCTCGGCGTGATCAACGAAGACGCGGCACGGACGGCAGAGGCCGCCGGCATGCAGGTTGTCATGGACCGCTGCATCAAGATCGAGCACATGGCGCGTCAACCCTGAGCACCGCCATGCGACGCTACCTGCCCGAACTCATCGCCTTTCCACTGCTGCCTTTCCTGATTGCACAGGGGCGGCGCACGCGACGGATAACGCCGCGCCTGCCCGAGGCGGCCGGGCCGGTTTCGGGTGTGGCAGGCACACACCATCGTGGCCAAGCCTTGTCGATACTGACTCTGGGAGAGTCGCCCGTGGCAGGCGTGGGTGTCGCTACGCATGAGGAAGCGATCACCGGCCAGTTCGCGCTAGCCTTGTCGCACCGGTTGCAGCGTCCAGTGGAATGGCGTGCCTGCGGCAAGAATGGGGTGACGGCTCGAGAAGCATTGGGGCAGGTATTGCCTGATATTCCCCGGGAGCCGGTGGACATCGCACTGGTCGCGTTCGGCGTCAATGACACGACTGCTTTTCGGACAGTCTCGGCGTGGCGAAGTGACATGCTCAAGGTGCTCACCGCACTGGAGGCACGTTGCACGCCACGTCTGGTGTTGGTCTCCGGCGTGCCACCAGTCTCGCTGTTTCCGGCCTTGCCGCAACCGCTGCGCTGGGTGCTGGGCATGAAGGCGAGCGCACTCGACGTCGCCGTTCGCGAATTGGTCCCGATGCTGCCCAGGGCGGCTTATGTTCCTCTCGCATTGAATCCGCGGGACCGCGGGATGATGGCTGAAGACGGGTATCACCCCTCGGCTATCGGTTGCAAGGCGTGGGCCGAGGTGCTTGCCGAAGCCTGTTCCGAAATGCAGCGTGATGAGGCATGCCATCCGTCGCATGCGGTGACGCCGAGCGGCGAATAGCGCTGCGCATATACTGCCCACATTCACCATGCATTCACTGCTTATCTACCCCGCATTCGCGGCAGTACATCCTGTTCACTCCAATATCGCTTCGACGCGCTGTCCGGCTTCCAGGCGCGCACCCGCACGCAGGTATTGCCGGATGATGTTTGCCAGTTTGGCGAAAGTCGGCGCAATCGCATCGTTCGGCACACAAGCATAGCCGAGCAGCAGCCCGCGTCGTGCCCGTTCCGCCACCATGTAATAGCGTGACAGCGGTCGCGCAATGATGCCTTCCGATTGCGCGTGGCGGCTGATTGCCGTGTCGTCGCAATCGTCAGGCAGGCCCAGGGTCAGGTGCAGGCCGGCATCGCCGCCGGTGGTCGGCAGCGTGTCGCCGAAATGCTCGCGTATTGCATGCTGCAGCAGGCGCAGGCGCTCCTCGTACAGCACCCGCATGCGCCGGATGTGCGAGGCGAAATGTCCCTGCGCGATGAAGTCGGCCAGCACCGCCTGCGTATATAGCTGGCCGCCACGGTAGAGCTCAGACAGTCCGGTGGCAAAGGGCGACGCCAGCGCCGGCGGCACGACCAGGAAACCGACGCGCAGCCCGGGGAACAGCGTCTTGCTGAACGAGCCGAGGTAGAGCACGCGGTCGTGCGTGTCCATGCCCTGCAGCGCGGCGAGCGGCCGGCTGTTATAGCGGAACTCGCTGTCGTAGTCATCTTCCATGATCCATGCGTTATGGACCGCCGCGTATTCCAGCAGCGTGCGCCGACGCGAAAGGCTCATCACCGGGCCGAGCGGATACTGGTGCGAAGGCGTGACGAAGATGAAGCGTGGCGGATTGTTCCAATCGCCGTTGCGCAAGTCGATGCCTTCCGCATCCACTGCCACCGGCACCGGCTGCAGGTTCAGCGAATGCAGCACGCTGCGCGTGCCCCAGTAGCAGGGATCCTCCACCCACACGCGGTCGCCGGCTTCGGCCAGCAGCTTGGCGGCGAGATCGATCGATTGGTGGATGCCGGTGGTGATCAGCACCTGATCCGCCGTGCAGTCGACCGAGCGCGCCACCCGCAAGTATTCCGCGATCGCCTCGCGCAGCGGCAGGTAGCCGCCGCCATGTCCGTAGGTCAGCAGGTCGGGGCGGGCGCGCCGCCAGTACTTGTTCTGCAGGCGGCTCCATGCCCTGTTGGGAAACAGCGAAAGGTCCGGCACGCCGGGCATGAAAGCGCCCCATTGCAGCCGGTACGCACCCGCGCGCTCCACCAGTTGCGCGCCGCGCAAAGACAGGCCAAGGCTGCTCGTGCGGTTCGCCCGCGTTTCTCCAGCCGGTGCTTCCGGGATCTGGTCCGGCACGGTATCGGTAACGAAAGTGCCCGCGCCCACCCGCGTCTCCAGGTAACCCTCCGCCACCAGCTGTTCATAGGCATAAGTCACCGTGTTGCGCGACATCTGCAGCTCGCGGGCCAAGTCGCGCGAAGACGGCAGTTGCAGGCCCGCTGGCATCACGTGGGCGAGAATGGCTTCGCGGATCACCTGGTAGAGCTGGCGGTTGACCGGCTTGCCCGGCGTGCGGTCGATGCGCTGCAGCAAAAAATCGGAAAGAGCGGCGATACGCACAGTGGCTCCATCAAATAAACAAAAGTGGCTGTGTCTTATGGGGCCATAACTGCCTAGCATCTGTCAACTTATTTGCCTTGAAACATGAAGGGCAAATGCAACGCCTGGCTTCGGGCGTGTAAAGACTCTGGCAAGACCAAGTTCCATTTGATCGACAGACCAGGGAAATCCGGCGTGGCGCCATGCATGAACAAGCGTCTGGCTGGATGCAAATCCAACTCAACCATTTAGGGGATGAATAATGAAAAAATCGCTTCTCGCCTTTGCAGTACTGGGCGCCTTCGCGGGAGCCGCTTCCGCGCAAACCAACGTCACGATCTACGGCCTGGTGGATATGGCGATCCAGCATGAGAACGACGGCGCCAGCACCAGGACGGGGCTCGACAGCGGCGAATTCTACGGCTCCCGCCTCGGCTTCAAGGGCAGCGAGGATCTCGGTGGCGGCCTGAAGGCGAACTTTCAGCTGGAGAACGGCTTCGGTGCGGATGACGGCAAGCTGAACCAGGGCGGCCGCCTCTTCGGCCGCCAGGCATGGGTCGGTTTGTCGGGCGGATTCGGCTCAGTCAACCTCGGCCGCCAATGGGCGCCCATCTTCCTCGTCGCCGATAACATCGATCCCTTCGACGCCGGCATGACGGGCGCCAAGGCCGGACAAAGCACTTCCGCCGGCGGCATGCTGAACATCTTCGGCACGGCTTTCCGTGTCGAGAACGCCGTGGTTTACACGACGCCCGGCCTGAACGGCTTCTCCGCCTCGCTGGCGTATGCCTTTGGTGAACAGGCAGGCAGCACCTCCGCGAACCGCCAGGTCGGTTTGTCGGCAGCTTACGAGAACGGCCCCGTCTACGCCGGCGTCGCCTTCCACAATGCCAACGATGCGGCTGGCAATGCCAGCAAGCAGACGCTGGTCGGCGGCACCTACAACTTCGGCGTCGCCAAGGCAGCCGCGGCTTACCAGCAGAACACCAGCGACCTCAATACGGTCGACAACAAGAACTGGATGATCGGCGTCACCGTGCCGGTCGGTGCGACAAGCAATGTGCTGGCTTCCTATATCCGCTCCACCGACAATACCGTTGCAACCAACAACAACGGAACGCAATGGGCGCTGGGCTACACCCATGACATGTCCAAGCGCACGACGCTCTATACCTCGTACTCCCGCAACAGCAACGATGCCAACTCCAACATCGGCGGTCTGGCCGCGGCCAATGGCCTGACCGATACGCTGTTTAACGTCGGCATCCGCCATAAGTTCTAAAACGGCAAAGGCATCGTCGCGGCAGCGACGGGCGACGATGCCTTTCCACGACTTGGCATGCTGCCATTCCGCAGCTTTTTGCGTAGGCATGCGTTCATCGCATTCCGCTGTGCTGCATGCGTTTGTTCCAGCAGCAGCGTTGTACGCCTGGCGCACCGAATCCGTGCGCATCGATCCTCGTGGCACGGTCAATGGATCCATCAAGTTGGCGAAATCCAACAACAAATACTCCGGTGCCTTCACAGCGGTCTGCCTCCCTGGGAGAAGCGTGGCCGGCATTGCCTTCGGCGTGCTGCTGGCGGTGCTGGTCGGTTCCTGGGTCGTGCTCAGCATTTCGGTGCCGCTGCGTGAGGCCGTCGCGCTGGCGCAGGGCGTCGCCGCTGGCGACCTCACGCAGCGCATCGAGGTGCGCGCACAGGATGAGACGGGCCAGTTGTTGGCGGCCCTGCGCGACATGAACAACAGCCTGGCGCGCACGGTGGGCCAGGGGGGCACCGGCACCGAATCCATCGCCGTTGCTTCGCGCGAGATCGCTTCCGGCAATGCCGATCTGTCAAGGCGCACGGAACAGCAGGCTACCGCCCTGGATAAGACCGCTTCGGCCATGGAGCAAATGACCGGCACCGTCAGGCAGTACGCCGAGAATGTGCGCCAGGCCGACCAGCTCGTCGTCTCCGCATCGGGCCATGCCGTCAAGGGCGGCGAAGTCGTGGGGCAGGTAGTGCAAACGATGGGTTCGATCAAGGAAAGTTCGCGCAGGATCACCGACATCATCGGTGTCATCGACGGCATCGCTTTCCAGACCAATATCCTTGCACTCAACGCGGCGGTTGAAGCCGCGCGCGCGGG
>DASVLM010000906.1:0-3361 GCA_036384875.1 Noviherbaspirillum sp. | reverse complement strand
CTTGCTGGAGCAACCGAGCGGTCCCTATCCACAATGATAGGATTGCCCGCCGATCCCGATGGCAGGCTCGGCCAGTAAGGCGCGGCTTGCGGTGCCGGCGGTGCATTTATCACCAGTCGGTTGCGCGGCCAGATCGCCACGAAATTGCTGGCGGCGTGCATTCTCAGGTATTGGGAAGGCGTCGTGAACTGCGGGGCGGGCGCCATGCTATCGAGCAGCACCCACTGTTGGCCATACCGATGGAAGGCTACGTAATGGGATACGCCGGTTCGGTCGTCGATGGTCACATTGGATTGCAGGATCAATCGATCGGTCGGCAATCGATCCAGGAAATCAAGTTGATCCGGATCCTGCTGCAGCAGGCCGTCGGGCGAAACTGTCGGCCTGCCAAAGAAGGTATGCACTGGAATATTTCTTGTTCGTTGCAGGTAATCGATCGCCGTCTCCGGAAATACACCTGCGTTGGTTATCGTGGCAAGCGCTTGCTGGAACTCTGCAGGTTCTGCATCCGCGCCGACTTGTTGCCGCGCGAGAGCTTCCATTGAGGCGAAGGGGCCGCCAAACGCGGCATTGATCGCGTGCTGGGCACAAGACAAGCCTGCCTGCCGTTCCATGTACAGGTTCAGGTTCAAAGCGGGAAGGGCGGGGTTGCCTTGCTGTGCGCCGTTGATTTGCACAGCTTGATGTCGCCCGGGATTAGATGATCCGGTGAATGCCTCGACGCCGATGTCAAGCGGCTCGACTTGGGGTTGAGCGAGCAATGCATCCATGCGTCGTCGCATTTGAATGGGGAACAGCACCCTGTGAATGCGCTCTTCGCGCCCCTGTGTTGGTCCGCTGGCAGCGCGTTCCAGCATTTCCTGCTGCCCGTCGTTCAACTGGTTAAGGTCCATATCAAACGTCGCGAGGGCCGTGTGCATGGCAGTCCCGGCATCTTCTTCCCTGGCGGCTTGCTGCAAGCCGGCATGCGTGCGCGGTGACGAAGGGCCGGGGCTGCGGTCAACCCTGCGGCGTTGTCTGGAGCGCTCGTTCTCAGGAGGGGTGGGAGGGGTGTGACCTCTTTCTCCTCGGTTGACGTTGCTGTCGGCGATGCCGATCGGCTCCGGCGATTGCGCCCTTGCGAAACCATCGAGATTCGGCGAGTGTGACGACGGCTCGGCCGGAACAATGGGAGCGAACTGCGCGCTCCAGCTGGGTGTCGGGCCGCTATAGCCAGGCTGGGCATCTGTATAGACTTCAAGCCGCGACAACGCATTATTGGCGTCAATGTGCAGGTTGGCCCAGGTGTCAACCTCACCCTTTCTCTCGGCTACGTGGCAGACGATAGTACGTGCGGCTTGCGGCGCCTCTTGCAAGTCCGGTTCATCGTAAAGAATGGTGAACTTCGACCGGGATGGCACGCTGCCGCGCAAGCGGGCGCCGGCCGCCTCGCGGCGCAAGATGGACCTGAAGGTGTTGAACAGCTGGTTGATACGGTCATCCGTCAAAGGCAGTTCGCCCTCATTGTGAGGGGCAAGAGCGGGCCGTATAAATGCATACGCCGGATCGCCGTCCTGCAAGCGCTCGATTAGTTGAGGCAGTTCTGCAGCGCCCGGTGAAGGGCTGGCGGCAGCGGTGCGCAAAAGCGAAGCTGTCCAGCCGGCGGCGCGGGAAGCAGGACGAACCGGTGTGGCTGGTCTGGGCGGTTCGGGCTGCTCGAAATGCGTGATCTTGGCTGTGCCGATAACTTCGCCGCTTTGCGGATGAATTCCTGCAAGATCGAGACGTTGCAATATATTGCCGGGCGTTATGTGCAAGGTTGCCTGCATTGCTGGAGCATCCGGGCCTGGTCGTGCGAGCAAAGTGTAGACCAGGCGGCGGGGAGCGTGCGGGCTTTGCGTTCCGTCCTGTTGCGGATCTTGAATCGCTACCTGTGGTGCGGGTGTCCAGTCATATTGAGCCGATCGCCTGATGTCCTCAAACAGCCGGCCTACTCTTGCTCTATCAAGTGGCAACTGGTCGTTTGGCGAAGGACTGATCGCCGGCAAAACAAAAACATGTGGATCCAGTTGCCCGGCTGGAGCCGGATGCCAAAGCGTCTGCACAACTTCATTGGCCGTCTGCGATGTATTTGCGCGGTGTGTTGAAGACGGCCCGGCGCCGGCATCGGTAGGAAGTACGCCGGGCTGATAGTTGATGGAGTCTGGGGAAGTGATGCGCGGAATCATGTCATTTTGTCATGGCTATAATTCCATGAGTGACGCCATCCGGCGAAACGGTTCCCTTTATTCCATTTATGTTCGTGGATGCGGCAGCGTTTAGTCCGCCGTGGTGTCGATCCAGCTTCTCAGCGGCCGCTATTCCCCGCGTATGCCCTGCCAGCGCTCGACCAACCCTTCATGCTCGATATCGAACAGGTCCAGCGTGCGGCCGACGGTGTGGTTGACGATGTCGTCGATGGTTTTCGGGCGCGTGTAGAAGGCCGGCACCGGCGGCACGACGATGGCGCCGAGTTCGGTCACCGCCGTCATGTTGCGCAGATGCACGAGGTTGAATGGCGTTTCGCGCGCCAGCAGCACGAGGCGGCGGCGCTCCTTCAGCATCACGTCGGCCGACCGGGTGATGAGGTTGTCGGCCATGCCGTGCGCGATGGCGGCCAGCGTCTTCATGGAGCAGGGCGCGACCACCATGCCTTCGCAGCGGAAGGAGCCGCTGGCGAGGCAGGCGCCGATGTCGCGCACGTTGTGCACCACGTCGGCCAGCGCCTCGATCTGCGGGCGCGTCATGTCGAGTTCATGCACCGCCGTCAGAGCGCCGGAGGGCGAGAACACGAGGTGGCTTTCCCATTCTTCCAGTTGCGACAGCACTTGCAGCATGCGCACGCCATAGATGGCGCCGCTGGCGCCGGTGATGGCAACGATCAGGCGTTTCTTTTTCATGGCGATGTCTTCGTTTCAGGTGCCGCAAGTTGTGCCTGAAGCACGTTGCGCGTGCGCAAGCTTGCCGTCTTCCACGCGCGCTTCCGCCGGCAGGCGCACGCCATTCTTCACCGCTGTCATTTCCGCAAGGATCGAGATGGCGATTTCAGACGGCGTCTTGCTGCCGATGTAGAGGCCGATCGGCCCGTGCAGGCGCGCGATCTGCTCGTCGCTCAAGTCGAATTCCTTCAGGCGTTCGCGGCGCTTCGCGTTGTTCATGCGCGAGCCGATGGCGCCGACGTAGAACGCGTCCGAGCGTAACGCTTCCATCAGGGCGAGATCGTCCAGCTTGGGGTCATGCGTGAGCGCGACGACCGCGCTGCGGCTGTCGAGCTTCATGTCGATCACGAGGTCGTCGGGCATCGCATGCACCACTTCCACGCCAGGTACCTGCCAGCCTTCTC
>DASVLM010000905.1:0-3918 GCA_036384875.1 Noviherbaspirillum sp. | reverse complement strand
AAGCGAGATGGCTGGTCCTCGCCTGGCCGCGATAATGGAATTGCAATGACAAGAATAATTCCCTTGACGTTCGCGTCGCGTACGCGGTAGCTAGTGGCGTGCTGCTCGATTAGCCCCAGGACCCTGGACATGACAGAGGTGCCCCTCTGTGCAAAGCGTTCTTCTAACTCGCCGATCGTCCAAGGCTCGCGCTCAACCTGGGTCGCTACCACGGGATCTACTCGGACTGCCATCGGAAAGACACCAGGTGCCCCGCCATGTTGCATGTTTGCACGCTCTACCATGGCGCCAATGAAGGTGCGGCGATCATCCTTGCGTGATGCTTGATGCGGAAAAGTCAGCGTATAGCGTGGGTCACCGATCTTGTCATTAAAGTCGACTGGCAAAACGATTTCCCAGTGCGATTCGAAGAAGAATTGCTCCGGAACATAATCGTTGTCATGCAGAGTGCCGGTTGCGGCGCATTCAAGCCACCATTGAATGCGCCGCAAATAGCCGGCAGCTGTCCATGTCCGGTAGATTGCGCGCGGCGGCTGGGCATATAAACATAGGGATGCCGGTTTGCCCGGACCGACATGGTTACGATGACCCGTGTCCGGGAAATCTTGGCGCAGCGCCCAAGTCTCCGGCAATCTTCCCGGTTCGGCATGCACGACGATTGCCAGTCGTTCCCGAAAGCTGATGCCAAAGTTATTGTGCGGCGGGACTCCATGACAGGTACAGTCGACGACCAGGATCTCGCTGGCTTCCTGTCCAGCGCGTTCCAAACATCGCAACTCGATCAATTCGAAATCCGCGTTTCTCGCGATCGCCTCGTACAGCCTGCGAGCACGTGGATGCTGCAAACCGTTGCGGGACTGGACAGCAAGCAGATCACCAACCTGATGATAGGAGGATTTCATTTCAACCGGCCCGCGGTGGAACGATGGACGTTGCAATGGCTGCACCGGACGAGGTTGCCTGCTTCCAGAAGCATCCCGCATGACCAATTTCGAATACCAGCGGTTTGGGCGCTACGGTCGATGGCTCCTCCATCGTGACAATGAACTTGCGTCCGTTCACCTCTCTTAGGTATTTTTCGTAGGTATTTCTCGCCTGGATGTGGGGTGGTTGGCTTTGTTCGTAAGCGGCTTGTGTACGTGACACCGGATTGCTTGAGCTGATAGCGAAAGCTCCTGATTTGCCAAGCCTGAGCAGTTGCTGGACGCGCGTCAACGGCACCGTTTCCTTCTCACCTTTGTCGTACGCCAATGCGTAGGCACTGCAGTGATGTGGAATATTGAACAGATCCCATTGCAGGCGATCGAGGCGGTTGTGGTACTCAGTGATACGCACGATGTCGGACAGGACGTCACAATCCGAATCACCTACGGCCAGATAATCAGTCTGCACGCCATTGACAACAAAACGGACATTGAAAATCAATGCGCAACGATTCCGCAGATCGTCACCTTGGTCGGTGTGCTCCACGAACGGCGAATGGACGAAAAATTCAACACCATCACTGATCAACGAAAAGCCGGGAACGAGCTGGCCGGCATCGACGAACAAATGCTTACGCGCCTCGTAGTCGATGTCATTGTCATGCATCCACTGCTTGAGCATATCCGGACGCGAAAAAACACGGATACCCTTACCTTGCTGCAGGCGGTAGCGTGCTTCCTGGCGCAGTAGGATCCGATCACTTGATTGCTGCGTATTGGTACCGGTTTCGACGAGCATGGCTGCCGGAATCCACATCTCACGCATTTTGACGCGACCGTTGCCTTGGTACTTGGCGGCATGCTCCAATTCGAAAAAATCGGAGGATCCCTTGATATGATCCTCGTCTCCGTGGGTGAAAGCTGCAACGTCGTAGTAGTCGCGCTGCGCGGTCGCCAGTTCCTCACGCAACTGTTTTGCCAAATTAATTTCCGGCCCTTCGCCCTGCTCGGTCTTCGTCAGATGATGGAAGTCCATCAAGATGCGTCGGCCGTTATGCAAAACGATCTGGGATGTATCGCCGTTGCCGACGGGATAGAACGTTACATGGTGCTTCATCGAAACTCTCCTTCGCGGCCGACGGCCGCAAAAAATTCCTGTAAAAAAATCGTGCGCTATTACATCAATCGATGGTTGACGATATTGCGCACACCACAAGAGAGAGTTTGACGAAAATCAAATAAGGAAGCGATAGATACCGGGCAAGTCTTTCTTTATGTTTCTGTCGGCAAAACACCGATTTCCGTAAAGGAATTATTTTTCAAAAATAAAGGTAACTTTATGTCGAAGCATACGCCATGCTCTAGATTTCGAGCATTGATAACGGCTTGCATACGCATGAGATATCGTCGGGCCACAAATAAACCGATACCGTCACCTGCCCCTTCTTGGTGCGGCGTTGTTGACATTCCATAGTCGAAAATGCGTTCGATGTCTTCATCGTTGATGCACCTCCCTTGATTGGCGATACTTACAATGGCGAGTTGTTCTTCGTACCGCAACCCAATATGGATCGGCGTGCCGGCGTCACGGAAGCGATCGGCGTTTTTGACGATATTCTCAATGCTGTCCCCGAGGCACTCGATGTCAACACGACAAAAAATACCTTGCCTCGGGCCGTTATAGTCCACGTTGTGAATCCCAGCGAGCGATGCATTGGCAGCCAGTTCGATCAGGAACGGTGCGAGATCGATTTCTTCGAGTTTCACATCGCGTGAACTAATCGCCTGTTGCGCACGCAAGGTGCCTTGCAGATGCTCCAATGCCTTGCGGATGCGATCAAGGTATTGCCGGCTCTTGGAATCGTTCTCATGCATGCTAATGAGTGCCTGCAACGGCGAACGAATTTCATGCCCGATCACCTTCATGTTTTCTTCACGAATCTGGATCTCTTCCAGACGCTGCCTTTCCTCGACTTCCTGTCTTGCACGCTGGTCCTCAATTTCACGTGCAACACGACGCCGGGTTTCAGTCAGCAGGTCGTTAAAGCCCCGTGCAAGCGTACCCAGCTCGTTTTTTTGTCCAGAATATGGAAGCTGGTGGTCATTAACTGTCGGCTGTTCCACCAAGTGCCGAATTCGGCGCGTGAGCGTAAAAATCGGCACCAGCAAATTACGAGCAAAGTAAATAGCGAACAATACGCCGACAATAAAGACGGCGAGCAACGCGAGGAATGTCTGCCAGACGACACGCTCAATGATTATGCCTGGATGCGTCACGACGAATTCTAGATTCGTGTCAGGCAATATCCGCTCACGCGTGACCTTGTCTTCAGCAATGATCATGTCTCCATTTACCATGCGGATCGTACCAAGAGCCGCGTACCGCTCATGCTTGCGCGGCACCGTCGGCGCAATGCTCCACATCTTGCCATGGCCAGATGACGTGTTCCTCCGCACAGCCAGTTCGGAATAGGAATCAAAAATCGAGTCCGCTAGACTGACCAGCGATAATTGCGCACGTCCTTGCGGACGATAGGAAATCAGTTGAGCAGGACCGCCTGGCTCAGCCACGTCCTTACGTTCAAAACCAATACGGATTTCGCTCAGGCGTTCAGGTGGCCATTGATCGGTGTCCGAATCGCGCTCCAGTTCAGGAGCAAATTCCTTGAAGTCGATGCGAGCAATGAAGTGCAAGACTTGACTGCCATCGAGCTGACGTTGCGCGTAGGCCCATCCTTCTACCCGTTTATCGCGCTCCCGTGTATTGTCCGGATTTTCACGAATGGCATTGATTTCGAATCGGCCGCGCGTCGATCCGGCACGTGGCGGCTGCAGTGTGAGCCACCATGTAGCACGCCTGTTGTCACGTACAACCGTCAATTTCAACGCATCTGCGGTAAGCGATATATCCCCAGCCTTGAGCGGAACTATGGAACTGTCGTTGATATCGGCAGCGAGAAACAGGTACTTGCCCAGCGAACCATGTTCAGCAAAG
>DASVLM010000904.1:0-7599 GCA_036384875.1 Noviherbaspirillum sp. | reverse complement strand
GATGGCGCTGCGGGGAAATGATCGCCGCAGCAAGCGGCGACCCGCATCAGCAAAATCGAATCTGCAGCCTGCTCAGCGCAGCCGTAATGCGGCATGCGCCGGCGCCGCCGATCGCACGCGAGGAATGACGGCTTGCGAAAGCTGCAGCGATTGCCGGTCCTGCGACTGGCCGATCTTGAACACGCTGACGCGTCCAGACAGGGATTCAGCCTGCTGCTGCATGGTTCCCGCAGCGGCGGCGGTCTGTTCGACCAGCGCTGCATTCTGCTGAGTCACCTGGTCCATCTGCGACAGCGCCTGGTTGACCTGTGCTATTCCGGCGGACTGTTCGTCGCTGGCGAGCGCAATTTCGCTGATGATGTCGCTCACGCGCTTCACGCTGTCCACGATTTCCTGCATCGTGGCGCCCGCCTGGTCGACCAGGCTGGTACCTGCCTTCACCTTGTGGACGGAATCATCGATCAGCGACTTGATTTCCCTGGCAGCGCTGGCGGAGCGTTGCGCCAGGCTTCTCACTTCGGCGGCAACCACGGCAAAACCCCTTCCCTGCTCGCCGGCTCGCGCCGCCTCCACTGCGGCATTCAGCGCAAGGATATTTGTTTGAAAGGCGATACCGTCGATCACGCTGATGATGTCGACGATCTTGGTCGACGAAGCATTGATGTCATTCATCGTATCCACGACCTGCGACACAACATTGCCTCCCCTCACGGCCACATCGGATGCCGATAGTGCCAGCGTGTTGGCTTGCTTCGCATTCTGCGCATTCTGCTTGACGGTGGAAGTCAGTTCCTCCATGGACGAGGCCGTTTCTTCCAGGGAACTGGCCTGCTCCTCGGTGCGTTGCGACAGATCCAGGCTGCCGGCGGAAATTTCCACCGTAGCAGTTGAAATGGTTTGCGTTCCGGTACGAACGTCGGTGACGATCGTCAGCAAGCTGTCGTTCATTTCCTGCAGCGACCGCATCAATTCTCCCGTCTCGTCTTTGGAAGAATTTTCGACGTGCTGGGTCAGGTCGCCGGTGGCTACGGAGCGGGCATACGTCACCGCGCTGCGTATCGGTTTGACGATGCTTCGCGTGACCATGAGCGCCAGCACTACGCTGACCACTGCCGCAAGGGCAGAGACAACGATGATCATCATGCTCGACTGGCTGACGGCGTCGTTGGCATTCTCCGTAGCCGCATTCAAGCGCTTCTCCATCGACTGGATGACTGCCTCCATGTCAGCCACGATCTTCCGCCGCAACGGACTGCACTCGTTGACGAGGAATGCCCCGTAGCCGGTCATGTCCTTGGCCTCGCGATACTTGCGCGGGCGATCGAGTTCTTTGGCCATGGCTTCCAGGCCGCCGCTGACCTTTGCGAAATCCTGGTCGCCGCCCATCGCGCGTTGCAGCTTGCCGAGGGCTTCAAGATAAATCGTGCGCTGCTTGTCCAGCATGTCGAGTTCCCTGCGCGCATCATCGTCATTGGTATAGATGAACGCATTGCGCGCGGCGATACCCGTCTGGTCCAGCGCTTCCCTGGCAACGTAGAGAGGTTCGAGTTTTTCTGAACGAATCCTGTTTTCTTCCCTCATCGTTTCCGATACGGCTTGCAAACGCAGCAGGGAAAAGGCAGACAAACCGAGAATGAGCAACAACAATGTTCCGAAACACAACGCCAGTCTTGAGCCGATTCTCAGGTTGTTGAACAGGTTCATCCATGTCTCCCCTCGTCATTGGAAAAAGCGGGCTTGCCTTGTTGGCAATGCCCTCGTAATTGCGTTACGCCTGCAAGCAATTATTTTTTGAAAACGATCAGAACTCGTGCCGGGCAGCTGACTGCATTTGCCGGCAATTTATCTCAACGATAAAGATGCCTGACATCCACATCAAACAATAATTACGGATTTGAGCGCTTGCAGGACCACAGTGTTGTTTAAACGCAATTCGAGTCGCCTTTGAGACAGGAGCGGACGAGAAGGCGACTCGGAACGGGATGGCTACGCCTTACCTTCCATACGTCGCCGTCAATGTCGCCGCACCAATGCGATTCGCATTCAGCATGAAACCGATCAAAGCCGGCGATGCGTCTTCGGGAACGTCGATATGGTCGACCTTGAGCGCATGGATGGTGACGATGTAGCGATGCGGTTTGTCGCCCTCGGGCGGGCAGGCGCCGCCGAAGTCGAAGCGCCCGAAATCGTTGCGGCCGTGGCGCGCTCCCGGCGGCAATTTGCCCGGCTGGCCTGCTCCGCCGTCGAGCTTGTGAACCGACACCGGCAGGTTGTACACGACCCAATGCCACCAGCCGCTGCCGGTGGGAGCGTCCGGGTCGTACATGGTCACCGCGTAGCTCTTGGTGCCCGCGGGTGCGCCGGACCATTCCAGCTCAGGCGAGCGGTCGCCGCCATCGCAACCGAAACCCTTGAATACCTGTGCTTCTTTCAGGGGCTGGTTGTCGCGCATGTCGGTGCTGGTGACCGTGAACGGCTGTGCGGCAGTTGCGGTCGCAGCGGCCAGGATAGCGCTCAGGAAGAGAAGGGAAATGGAACGATGCATGAAGGACTCCTTTCGAACACGGGAGCAGCCATCATGCATCGGCCACGCGACGCGAGGCGCTCAAATTAGTGCGTCAAACGCTCAAGCGCATCTCACGACTGCGCTACCGCAGCGGGTTCGATGCCGAAACGGTCGATGAAGTTGCGCGTGAAACTCGGCACGGAGCGATACCCGCAGGCATGCGCAACCGACTTCAGCGGCTTGCGGCTGGTTTGCAGCAGCACGAGGCCGTGATGCAGGCGCGCTTCACGCAGCAGCAAACGCAGCGAGGTGTTTTCCTCGGCGAGACGGCGGCGCAGCGTGGCGCCGCTGACGTTCAGTGCATCCTCGAAATCGGCTGAAGTCCAATCGCGCTCCGGCGCGGCGGCGACCAGCAAACGAATGCGCGCACCGAGCGAAGGGTCGGAAGCGCGCAGGAATTGGCCGTGGCCGTTGCTCGCCAAGGCAATCATGACGCCGAGGAGCGCATGGTCGACCAGCGCGGCGTCCGGCGCTGCCGATCCTTCAGATGCTGCGAGCACGTCGAGCAATTGCTGCAAGGACGGCAGCAACGGCACGAGCGGGCCGATGGAGAACGGCAGCGCGCCGCCTGCGTGTCCCGCTATCGATAGATGCAGCTGATGGTGGTTGAGCAGCGAGCGCGCAAGCTCCACTAGGCGCCACGGAAAGCCGATCGCCCATGCGCGGTACGGATGCCCGCCTTGCGTAGGTGGAAGATTTTCCACCTGCAGCGTGGTCACCTGATGGATCATCAGGAACGCACCGGGCTCGATCGTCGCCTGCGCCGCACCGAACTCGACGCCCTTCGTGCCAGAAAGCGGCACGATCAGCGCCGGTTGGTCGATGCCGACTGCATGCAGTTTGTAGGCGCGATAAGCGACGATGGTGGCGTGATCGCCGACCTGGATCAACCTGGTCGTCAACGCATCGGAAATGCTGTCGCGACCATCCTGCTCAGCGAGCTTGCCCGGCGCGAAAGCAGGCCGGCCTTCGGATCGTTCCGCCCGTGCCAGCAATCCGCTGATGGCTTCGTCATTCATGTTTTCCCTCGGGATGCAGTGCGTGGGAGGAAGATCCATTTCGCCTGCTTCCCTGCGGGATAAATCAGGCGATGGACCTGGCTATCATACCAACCGCCACCGCAGCCGACACGGCCGCGAAGCCGATCTGGAGATGCGGCCCGTGCAGCTTGTCGGCGACCACGCGGCCACCGACCATGCCGACCAGTGCGCCGATGGAAAAGGGAATTGCGACAGCCCACGCCATCACGCCCGCAGCCGCACTGGTGAGCACGCCAGTCAGGGAGACGAGCGCGATCACCGCGAGCGAAGTTGCGACCGTCGATTGCATGTCGAGGTCGGTGAAGCGGCGCAGCGCGGGCACCATCACGAAGCCGCCGCCGACGCCGAGTAGCCCGGACAGCAGGCCGGCAATCGCGCCGGAGAATGAAAGCGCCCGGGCGCAGCGCGCCGTCCAGATGAAGCGGCCGGTGCCGGCATCGCGAATGCACGGCAGGTCGCGATCGCATTCCTGCACGGCGGCAGGTTGTTTTCCCTTCGCCTGCCGAAATGTTTTTTGTGCAACGTAGAGCAGCACCAGCGCGAACAGCACGCCGAGCAAGCGATTGTCGATGCGATGCGCCAGCCACAAACCGAAGGGAGAAAGCAGCATGCCAGTGACGGCGACGAGCGTTGCCGCCTTGTAGCGCACGATCTTGGCCTTCAGGCCGAGCATCGCGCCGAGCGCGGCCGCCATGCCGACGGCGAGCAGCCCGATCGGCCCGGCCTGCGCCACACCGAGATGCGCGCCGAACACGAGCGCCGGCACCGCGAGTATGCCGCCGCCCGCACCGGTGAACGCGAGTATCGCGCCGACGATCAGGCCCAGTACGAGATTGGTCATCATTCCTGCATTGTCTCCATTTTCTGCCGGCTGTGCCGGTTCATGCTCTTTGCTTGCGTTGGATGCGGTCGGCCTAGTGGTGCGGTACCAGGAAGACTGCTTTTTCCGATACCGACACGGAAGCATCTTCCTTGTTGCGGACGACGAAGCGGATCGGCATCGACCCCGTCTTGTCATCCTCCGCTTTTACCCGCACACGCACCGGCACCGCGCGCGTGGCAGCCGGCGGCATCTCGAATTCGCTATTCGAAGACAACGCAATGCCCGGCATGCCGCTGACTTCAATGACATAGCGATGCGCATGTTCGTCGGTGTTCATCACTTGCAAGCGATAGACGTTTTCAACGGCGTCATCATCGAGCACGCGCGGCATGCCGCGGTCGCGGATCACGTCCACCTTCAGCGGCGTGCGGTATGCCAGCGACAGGCCTACGGCCAACGTGATGCACAGGAGGATGGACATGTAAATCAGCGTGCGCAAGCGCAGCACACGCGCCAGTATGTCGTGCCTGGGCAGTCCTGCCGCAAGCGCATTCTGCGTGGTGTAGCGCACCAGGCCGCGTTCGTAACCTAGCTTGTCCATGACTTCGTCGCAGGCATCGACGCAACCCGCACAGGCGATGCATTCATATTGCAGGCCGTTGCGGATGTCGATGCCGGTCGGGCAGACTTGCACGCACAAGCCGCAGTCGATGCAGTCGCCCAGACCGAGTGTTTTCGGGTCTGCCTTCTTGCTGCGCGCGCCACGCGGCTCGCCGCGATTGCGGTCGTAAGTGATGATGAGCGTGTCGGCGTCGAACATCGAACTCTGGAAGCGTGCGTACGGGCACATGTACTTGCACACCTGCTCGCGCATGAAGCCGGCCTGGCCGTAAGTGGCGAAGCTGTAAAAGAAGATCCAGAAGGTTTGCCATGGTCCGAGACCGAGGGAAGCAACCTGGTGGCCAAGCGAGCGTATTGGCGTGAAGTAACCGACGAAAGTGAAACCGGTCCAGCCCGCCACGGTAAGCCATGACACATGCTTGGCCGTTTTCAGCGCGAGCTTGTGCAGCGACATGGGCGATGCATCCAGCCGCATGCGCGCGCTGCGGTCGCCCTCGATGCGCCGCTCTATCCACATGAAGATTTCGGTGTACACCGTCTGCGGACAGGCATAGCCGCAGAACAGCCGGCCGGCGATGGCGGTGAACAAGAATAGCGAGAGTGCCGAGACCACCAGCAGCGCCGAGAGGTAGATGAAATCCTGCGGCCAGAGGATGAGGCCGAAGATATGGAACTTGCGCGCTTCAAGGTCGAACAGCACCGCCTGTCGTCCGTTCCACATCAGCCACGGCGTGCCGTAATAAATTGCCTGCGTGAGGAATACCAGTGCCCAGCGCCAGTGCGAGAACCAGCCGTGCACTCCGCGCGCGTAGACTTTTTTGCGGGCTTCGTACAGCTTCTTCTCCACTGTCTTTTGCTCGCCGTCAGGACGTATCGGTATGACCTTCAATTGGGGCGCTCCCATGTTCTTTCCTTTGCAAGTCGTTCCTGCTTCCTCCATCGCAACATGCGTGCCACGCCTGCACGGCGGGGCGACTCACGCAAGTCCATGTTTTTAAAAGGGTCAAACCCATGCCGGCCGGCAGAATCGGTGGCAGGCAGTGGCAGCGGCACTGCCATACGGCAGAGAGTGGCTGTCATGGCAGTGCCGCATGAGCGTTGGATAGGCAAAGTCATAAATGGGAAAGCACGTCAAACCAAGGACTTGCGCGAACGCCGGACGCGCATCGTTGCGTGGCATGCATGTTGCCTGTATGTATGACAGGCGCGATTAGGCATTCTTGATGAGGTCCCTCGAATGCAGCGTCGCGGCACGATCGATATAAACCAGGAGAACACCATGCAAGCAAATGTCGGCGGTATCGACCGCATCCTTCGCGTCGTCGTGGGCATTGCGCTCATCGTCGCCACGCTCGTTGGCCTGATCGGCGTCTGGGGCTGGATCGGCATCGTGCCGCTGGCAACCGGCCTGTTCGGCTTCTGCCCTGCATACCGCCTTTTCGGGTTCAGTTCCTGCCCGATGAAGAATCGCAATACCAACTGACCCAACTGACCGCCAATCGACTCGGAGCACGTACATGAGCACCTTCCCCCCGGCATATCGCGACGTCATTCAATCGGTATCGGAAAACCTCGCCACGCTGCGCGGCGACAAGCCCGATATCATGAAGGCGTTCAATGACATGGCGCGCGCAGCCACGCGCGACGGCGCGCTGAACAAGAAAACGAAGGAGCTGATTGCGCTGGCACTCGGCGTAGCGGCGCATTGCGACGCTTGCATCGGCTTCCATGCGCAGGCGCTGGTGCGCTTGGGCGCGACCCGGGATGAAGTCGAGGAAGCGCTGGGCATGGCGATCTACATGGGCGGCGGGCCGTCGCTCATGTATGCCGCCAATGCGATCGCTGCGTTCGAAGAATTGCAGCTGCCGGAAGAAGTAGTGGGTTGATTCGACAAGGGCCGGCCCGGCATCTCATGCCAGGCCGAGCTCCTTCAAACGCCGGTACAGCGTGCGCTCGCTCATGCCCAGGTGCGTGGCGAGCTCGCGCCGCGTGCCGCGAAATTCCGCAACGGCTTGACGCAGCGTTTCATCGCTCGTCGGCCTCGTTGCGGGCAGCCCTTCAGCAATCGGACGCAACGCTGTGACGCCGGCAACCGGCACCTGCAATTCCTGCGGCAGATGCTCGACGCGAATGATGCCGTCGTCGGCAAACAGCAGCGCGCGCTCCAGCACGTTGCGCAACTCACGGATATTGCCCCGCCAGGCGTAGGCCTGCAGCAGCTTCATCGCCACCTCGTTTACGCGCGGCTGGCCGAGCCTTGTTTCGCTGCGCCGCAGGATGGAATCGACCAGCAGCGGAATGTCACCGGCGCGCTCGCGCAGCGAAGGCAGGTGGATGGGGAAAGCGCTGATGCGGTAATAGAGGTCTTCGCGGAACTTCTCTTCCGCAATCATCTTGCGCAACGGCTTGTGAGTCGCAGCGACCAGCCGGAAATCCGCGCGCAGCGTCTCCAGGCCGCCGACGCGACGGAAGGTGCCCGACTCGATCAAACGCAGCAGCTTGACCTGCATCGACAGCGGCACATCGCCGATCTCGTCGAGGAAGAGCGT
>DASVLM010000903.1:0-7679 GCA_036384875.1 Noviherbaspirillum sp. | reverse complement strand
TCGACCACTTCAAGGACGTCAACGACACGCTCGGCCACGCCATCGGCGACTCCTTCCTCAACGAGATCGCCGAGCGGCTCGAGGGCGTGGTCTGGCCCGAAGATATCGTGGCGCGCCATGGCGGCGACGAGTTCGTCATCGTGCTCAATGGCGCCAATGCGCCCCGTGCCAGGGCTGTGGCAGAGGTGCTGCTCGAAAAGCTGAGCGAACCGGTGCTCGTCGACGGCGTGTCGCTGCCTGCCTCCGCGAGCATCGGCATTACCCTCTGCCCCGACGACGGACGCGATGCAGCGACGCTCATGCGCAACGCCGACACCGCGATGTATCACGCCAAGGAACGCGGACGCGGCAACTTCCAGTTCTTCACACAAGCGCTGAACCGCGCGGCGCAATGGCGGCTCACCCTGGGCAATGCGCTGCGCAATGCAATTGCCCACCATGAACTGGTGGTGTATTACCAGCCGCAGGTCAATATGGCCGACGGCCGCATCTTTTCGGCGGAAGCGCTGCTGCGCTGGCACAGGCCGGGCAAGGAAGCGATCTCGTGCAATGAATTCATTACCGTCGCCGAAGAAACCGGCCTCATCCTGCCGATCGGCGAATGGGTGCTGCGCGAGGCATGCCGGCAGCTGAAGGAATGGCATGAACTCGGCTTCGATGAACTCACGATTGCAGTCAACCTGTCGCCGCGCCAGTTCTTCCAGCCGGACTTCCTCGGCATGGTAAGAGACGTGCTGCATCAATCGCGGCTGTCGGCCGGCTCGCTCGACCTGGAAATCACCGAAGGCATGCTGATGCAGCGCACCGAAGACAACGTCGCCACACTCAAGCAATTGAGCGGCATGGGCGTGAAACTGTCGGTCGACGACTTCGGCACTGGCTATTCCAGCCTCGCCTACCTGCAGCGCTTTCCGGTCGACGCACTCAAGATCGACCGCTCCTTCATCAGCGGCATCGACCAGGACCGCAACCACACGGCGCTGGTCGGCGCCATCATTTCGATGGCGCACAGCCTGCACCTGAACGTGCTGGCCGAAGGCGTGGAAACGCCCGAGCAGATCCGCTTCCTGCAGTCGCACGGCTGCCGCAGCGCGCAGGGCTTCTACTACAGCGAGCCGGTGCCCGCGGGAGAATTCACCACGCTGCTGCGCAAGCAGCAGCGGCAGCACGTCTGACATCCCCGGCGCATCGCTTGCGCAGGTATCCGCCCTCGTCGACAATGCGCAGATATGCGAGCGTAAGCTTTTCGCCTGCCGCACGACAAACCGATTTCAGGAAGGGAGTTCATGATGCCATCGACCGCAATGCTGCGCGCCGGATTCGCCGCAGTTCTGTTCACATGCGCCTCCGCGCATTCCCAAACGACGGCCGGCACCATCGAACTGCCGCTGATCTCCGGCTGGTTCCAGGGCAAGGTGGTGCATTACGTGACGACCGACGTCTCCGACGCCAACGCCGCGAAGGAGATGGGCGCGAATTACGTACCGCGCCTGGCCAATGCGATTCCCGCCCAGCCGCGGCAACCCGGCCAGGGATCGGCCATCGAGCGCATCTACTCCTTCGGCAATTTCAAGCAAGGCGGTGTACTGCCCTCCCTCCCCGAACCGGCCGGCGCCGGCAATACCGACCGTAACTATTCGCCGCTCTGGCAGGTGCACAAGGTGAACTGGGTCGCGGGGCATGAGCCGCGCGTGCTGAAATCGGAAGAGGAGATCCTGGAAGCGGCGGACAAGGGCGAGGTGACAATCACGCAGACCAATATCGTGGTGAACTGCCCGGTGATTTTTTCGCCGCAGGGCGGATTGCTGCCGGGAGCGAAAGTGAATCTTCGCTGAACAGGCAGGCGTGCACGCGCGCCGGTTTTATCAAGATCCGATTGACCTCGGCGCTGGAGCAGGCGGCAATGTCCGAAGCCCGTGCGGCGTATTGATATGTGCAACCAGGCCAGGCATCGTCCCATGCGGCGCAGGCACGACGGAAACAGGTACGTCGAGTTCCAGGCTCTGCAACAGGCTGGAAACCCGATCCGGATTTGGGTGGTAGATGTCGAGCCGTGCGAGAGACAACTGTTTGTCCTCGAGATTGGCAGCAGGATGAAAACCGGTGTGCCATTCGATCATGGCAGGACCAACGCCATCGAGGGGAACCGAGCCATCTTCCGGAATGGTGATGAGCCAGTTGAGCGCACCGCGACTCATTGGTTCGACTTTCCCGAGCCGATCCGAGGAGGCGGCAACGGCCGCATGAATATCGGTAGTGCGAACGACCCAAGTGGACAAAGCCGGCGGCGATAGAGGGGTAAGGCTATCGAGCGCGAACCAGCGTGGCCGCGCGGGTGCCGGAGCGGTCGGATTCGGCGCAATGACTTCCAGGAACATGGAATCGCCGAGGCGCAACAGCAGGTTGTGGGTTCCCATGCGCGGATGCTCGCCGCCAACCTGCGGAGAGACACCGAGCGTTTCGCGAACGAAGGCGGCGCCTTCCTCCAGAGAGAAAGCCGTCACTGTGATGTGGTCAAGGAATGATTGAGCCAATTCAGCCCTCCCAGTCAGATCAGATAAACAGCGGCGAAACCGCATGCGGCCATCGGCAAGTCAGGTTTCCAGTCTTCGCTCGGGTTGAAGTGAATGAATGAAGACTGTGTAGGTATCGGCCGGGCGCAATGCCTTTGCCAAATCCAATGCATGGCCTATCGCGCCGCGGTGGTATGTACCATGATTGACAAGGTGAAAGAGGATCTCGAGCCGAGTCATTCTCCCTCGCTGACCATCGACAAATTCAAACGATAGCTGGTCGTTCAACGTTTCGGGATGCAAATCGGCGACGTAGCTTATCAGCCATTGATTTGAGAACGTCAGCTTGAGATCAAGTTCATTCAGCGAGGGAACTATCTCCGTGTTGGTGGAGCAATGGAGAGGTTCATCACCGAGAAGCCTTGCCCTGAATAATTCCTCGACAATTACCATGTGATTCAATTGCTGTCGAATGAACGACAGTGGCTGAGCGTCCTCGCTTCCTTCAATTGATTTGGCTGCATCGAGGGTTCGTCGATCAGCCCACTGTTTGTATTGAAAGGCACTAACGAGCACCGAGACCTCCTGTCGATCAAGTTGAACTGCCTGCCGCGCCGATTTCGGGTCGCGACCCATATCCGCTACAGAATTATTCCAGTGCGCGGTCACGATCGGCTTCGCTCGATTCCTTGGACCATTCCAGAATGATCTCGTCGGTCTGTTCCCGATAACTGCTCAGTTTTTTGAAATATGGGTGCACAAAAAGTCATGCCTTAATCGGGAGGCAGAAGCTGCGGATTCCAGACCACCTCCCAGCAATGCCCGTCCGGGTCTTGAAAGTAGCCCGCATACCCGCCCCAAAACGTATTCTGCGCGGACTTCACGATTACTGCGCCAGCTTTCCCGACCTGCTCCATCACGGCGTCCACTTCATTCTTTGACACCACGTTGTGGCCTAGCGTGAGTTCTGTCGGATTCGACGCGCCGTGTGGAAGCCCGGTGTCATGAGCAAGGCTCTTGCGCGGCCATAGCGCCAGTTTCAAACCGGCCTGCAAATCAAAGAATGCGACGGCACCGTGCTCGAATTCTTTACCAATGATGCCCTCTGTTGTCCAACCGAGGCCGTCACGGTAAAACTGCACGGCACGGTCCAGGTCTTCTACGCCGAGCGTAATTACTGAGATGCGTGGTTTCATTTGTCTTTGTCTATGCACGGTGGGGTTCGCAGAACATTCAGCAACGACACCGCACTACTCCAGATCAAAAGAAATACCGCAACAAGGCTTGCACCGTACGCCGCTGCGTAGCGGCACCGAACTCGCTTGCGATGCTGCCGGTGTTCATCTGCCATTGCAGCGCCACGTCGTAGCGGTCCCAGTGATAGCGTGCTTCTACCCATGACAGGCGGCTGCCGTCGGCGACGTTGTAGCGCTCCATCGCGTTGAGGTCGAGATGGTTGATCATCGCGTCTTGCCACGACGCATAGAAGAAGATCGCATCGCGGGTCGGCATGTCCTGCACGCTCTGCAAGAGCGTGCGATAGCTGCCGTAGGCGGCGAGCGAGGTGCGCGGCAGGGCGCTCCATTGCGCGTCCTGCAGGCCGGCGCCGTTGTACTGGTATTCCAGGGTGAGCGAGAGCTTGTCGGGGGTCGTGTAGGTGAGGCCGGTGCTGGCGCGGCTGCGGAATGCGGTGTCATCCGCACCGGATGTCGCTTGCGAGAACAGCGAACGGCTGCGGCCGCCCGACCATTCGGCGTACACCACCGTCGCGTCGTTGGCCAGCAGGGCGAGATTGAACCCGAGCTGCGCCGGCTGGCGTTCTTCCTTGTAGAGCAGCCACTGCGGATTGATGTTTTCGGTCAGCTTCTGGCTCACCGCAAACAGCCAGCGGTCCTGGTTGTTGGTGGCGCCGACGTTGGGGTTCAATGCGGCATCGTTAGGCTGGTCGGCCAGCTTGGGCGAATACATCGCGCTGAATGATCCGCCTTCCCACAAGGTTTGCGCGCGCAGCATGACACTGCCTTGCCTATTGCGCTTCAGGCTGCCGGGGTCGGCCGACACCACCGAGCGTACCGCGCCGGCGCGGAAATAATCGGTCGGGTTGTAGCCGGTTGCGACGCCGTTGCGCACGTTGATGCGGCCGAGGTCGAACAGCAGGTCGTCGCGCGCCTGCCAGCCGACATAGGCTTCCTTCAGCGTGTTGACGCCGTCCTGGCGTGTCGGTTCGTCGTGCCAGTTCATGTCGAGGCGGTCTGCGAACACGAGGCGCCATGCGGGAGCAAGGCGCTTGTCGAGCGCGACGTCGAGCGAGAGGCGCTGGTTGTCGGACTGCGGACCGCTGCGCAGCGTCGATCGTCCGCCGGCGGCTTCGATGAAGGCCGCCCAGTCGGATGCCTTCGCCGCTTCCGCCGGCGCCTGGTCGGCGAGCTGCAATGCGGCGTCATCGGCATCTTCGGCGAACGCTGGCGAGAGCGCCGACGCAGATGCGAGCGCCAGCAGGAAAGCGAGGCGGCGCATCATTCTGGCTTGAAGCGCGGCAGGTAGTCGCGCTGCAGCCAGGCTTCCGGCACGTCGCGCTTGGCGTAGTCGGAGAAGCGCATCACCGTCACCCAGTTGGGATCGAGACCGTCGATGATCACCGTCTCGGTCGGACGCTCCTGCCCGAGATTGTTCTGGTACTTGCGGTAGTACGCGGTCTTCAGCAGGCGTCCGCTCTCGGTGTAGAAGCGTGCCTTCACCGGGCGGTTGTTCGAGGTGTCGATCCACATCTCGATGTGGTGATATGTGACATCCGGGCTCACCGCCGCGAGCGCAAGCTTCCAGCAGTGGCGCGTCTGGCGTTCGCCGTCCTGCGTGTCTTCTTCGGCAGCGAGGCTGGCCTTGTAGTCCTTGGCGAGGTTCACCGTAACGATGTCGCCGTTGGCCGCCTGCCCGAACAAGCGCTGCTGCGGCGAGATGCGGATGCTGGCCTTGTTGGCCGGGTCGTAGAACCACAGGTCGTTGCCGTTCTTGAGCATCAGCTTGTTGGCGTCGCGCGCCGGCGCAATGAAGCGGATCAGGCTGCGGAACTGGCCGCCGGTCTTGTCTTCCTTCGAGTAGACCGCCAGCGTGCTGCCGTCGGTCTGCTTGCCGCTGCGGTATTCGATGAGCGTGGTGGTGAGGCCGAAGGGGAAGCCGGGGTTGCGCACCGCGTCGCTGGCGGCGAGGATTTCCTGTGCATCGGGTGCTGCAGCCGCGGGCAGGTGCCATGCCGCGCTTGCCAGCAGGGCCGCGAACATCAGGCTGCGCATGCCGGTCGCTTTCATGCCGGTCGCTTTCATGTTGATCGCTTCCATATTGATCGCTTTCATGTTGCTCCCTTATACGTGACGCAAGGCGTCGACAATCACCATCTTCGAGGCGCGGTTCGCCGGCCACCAGGCGGAGATGATGGCGACGATCACCATGCCGATCATGCTGCCGAGGATCAGGCCGGATTCGCCCCAGACGCGCGTCTTCACCGGGTACGCATAGACATAGCCGGGCGGTGTCCACGTCAGGCCGCTATGGTTGATGATCCACGACAGCACGAGCGCGATCGATACGCCCAGTAAGGAGCCGATCACGCCGAGCAGCATGCCTTCGCACACGAACATGCGACGGATGCCGCCGCGCCGCTGGCCGACCGCGCGCAGCGTGCCGATCTCGACGGTGCGTTCAACCACCGCCATGCTCATCGTATTGCCGACGGTGAACAGCACGATCACGCCAATCAGGATGGAGATGAAGCCGAACACCGAATTGAAGAACTGTATGGTCTGGCCGTAGATCGGCGCCAGCGTCTGGAAGTCCTGCAGTTCGAGGTCGGCATCCTTGAAGGTGGTCGCGAGCAATTGCTCCAGGCGTGCCTTCGCGGCCGGCATCTGGCTGGTGTGCTGCAGCTGCAGCTGGATCGCGGTGACCTGCGGCTTCTCGCTGCCGTAGATCAGGCGCTGCGCCTGCGGCAGATGCATCATCATGAAGTAGTCGTCGACTTCCTTCAGGCCCTGGTTTTCCGCCTTCACCACGTTCAGGCGGCCGACGTTGGGCGCGCCGTGCAGGTTGGCCGCCAGCATTTCTATGCTTGCCGCGTTCTGCGGTGCTGTTTCGGCCGGCTTTTCGAGCGACGACAGCGCAGTGATGTCATCCGGCGCGCTCGGTCCGGCAGGCTCTGCCTTGGCTGCGGGCTGCGGGCAGTTCGCCACCTTGAGCGGGCCGCACAACTGGAGGATGCGCGCGACGCCGGTGCCGATCACGACCGCATCGGGCGTGGTGCCGGTCAGCGCGAGCGGACGCGCATAACTCATCGCGCCGTAGTCATCCCAGGAACGCATCTTGTTCTGGTCGTCGACGCGAATGCCGGCAGCCATCACCGTCTTGGAAACGCCGGCGGCGAAATTGCCGGCGATACCGGAGAGCTGCAGGCGCGGCGTGACCATGGTCAGCATCGGCGCCAGCACCGGGTCCTTCTTCACGGTGTCGATGATGCCTTCGTAATCGTTGATGCCGTAGGCAGCCGGATTGCCGCTGCCGTAGAGGAAGTAGTCCTTGTGCTGGATCTGGAAATGACCGTGCACCTGCACGTAGCCGGTCTGCATCGCGAGGATGACGTTGCGGCTGTAGCCGCCGAACAGCAGGATGGCGACCAGGCCAACGATCATGGCGAGCAGCGTGGTGAGCGAGCGGCGGCGGTTGCGCATCAGGTTGCGCAGGGCGAGCAGGAAGGTATTCATGCTGCGACCTCCTGCTTGCGTTCGACACCGGTGATGCGGCCGTCGCGGATGAAGACGGCGTCGTCAGCTTCCGCCAGCACCTGCGGGTCGTGCGAGGAAAACACGAAGGAGACGTTGTGCTCGCGCTGCATCTTGCGCATCAGTTCGATGATGGCGGCGCCGGTGTGGCTGTCGAGATTGGCGGTCGGCTCGTCGGCCAGCACCAGCTTCGGTGCAGGCGCCAGCGCGCGGGCGATCGCCACGCGCTGCCGCTGGCCGCCGGAAAGCTGCCCCGGACGGTTGTTCGCGCGGTCCGCCAGCCCTACTGCATCCAGCAGCGCCAGCACGCGCTCGCGCCGTTTGCCAGCCGGCACGCCGGCCAGCACCAGCGGATATTCCACGTTCTCGTAAGCGGTAAGCACCGGCAGCAGGTTGA
>DASVLM010000902.1:0-2270 GCA_036384875.1 Noviherbaspirillum sp. | reverse complement strand
GCTGCGACTCACCCTCGGCATCGCCCTGCTCGCCCATGGCTTGCTCAAGGTCTTCGTCTTCACCATGCCCGGCACCGTCGCCTTCTTCGCCAGCCAGGGCTTTCCGGGCTGGATGGCCTACCCTGTCACGGCGGTTGAACTGCTGGCCGGCACGGCAATGATCCTCGGCATCCAGACGCGCATTGCGGCGCTGGTGTCGCTGCCCGTGCTGCTGGGCGCGCTCACGGTGCACCTCGGTAACGGCTGGCTGTTCACTGCAAAGAACGGCGGATGGGAATATCCTGCATTCATGGCTGCAGCCGCCGTCGTTGTCGCGCTGCTGGGCGACGGCGCCTTCGCTGCAAGCCGCCTGTTTGCCGCCAAGCCCTCGCTGCGCGTCCGTACTGCATGAAGCATGAACATCCGTTCCTTCCGCGAGGAAGGAACGGTCACGAAGGATATCCATCATGAACGCCGCCCCTGACCGCATGCCCGCCGTCTTTTTCGGCCACGGCAGTCCGATGAACGCACTCGACGACAATGCTTACACCCAGGCATGGCAACGCATCGGCCGCGACATCCCGAAGCCGAAGGCGATCCTCGCCGTGTCGGCGCATTGGACCACGCGCGGCACTGCAGTGACAGCGATGTCAGCGCCGCCGACCATCCATGATTTCGGCGGTTTCCCGCAGGCGCTGTTCGACATGCAATACCCTGCTCCCGGCGACCCGGCACTGGCAGCGCGCGTACAGAAGTTGCTGGCGCCGATGCCTGTCTACCTCGACCAGGAAGAATGGGGCCTGGACCACGGCACATGGTCGGTGCTGGTGAAGGCATACCCGCAAGCCGACGTGCCGGTGGTGCAACTGAGCCTCGACATGACCCAACCAAACCGCTTCCATTTCGACCTCGGCCGCCGGCTGTCGGCATTGCGCGACGAAGGCATCCTGCTGATTGCCAGCGGCGATGTGGTGCACAACCTGCGCACCATGCGCTTCGACAACCGCGGGCCCTACGACTGGGCGGTGCGCTTCAACGACGCGGTACGCGAATGCCTCGCGCGGGGCGATGTCGAGCGACTGGTGGACTACGAGCAATGGGGCGACGATGCCCGCCTGTCGGTGCCTACCCGCGAGCACTTCTTGCCGCTTCTCACGATTGCCGGTGCGAAGCGTGACGACGAAGCGATCACCATTGCCGTCGACGGCATCGAAGGCGGCTCGATCAGCATGCTCAGCGCGGTCGTGTCCTGAACTCGCTGAAAGGTGGCAAGTCTAACGGAAGGTGCCTCTGCGCATCTTCGCGTGCCGCGTCGTCGGCTGCATAGAACGCCTGTGAGAGCCATCCCGGCTCCGCCTGACTGACCACCAAATTCAGGATACCCGCATGCCCTGGCAGCCAGCACTGCAACCCGAAGGACAGACCATTCTCATGGTCGACGACACGCCCGCCAATCTCGGCGTGCTGGCCCATGTACTGGAGGAAAGCGGCTTGCAGGTGCTGGTGGCGCAGGATGGCGAGGAAGCAATCGCACGGGCGCGGCGCGCGCATCCCGACCTCATCCTGCTCGACGTGATGATGCCAGGCATCGACGGTTTCGAAACCTGCCGCCGCCTGAAGAGCCTTGAGGAAACGCGTGACATTCCTGTGATCTTCATGACCGCGCTGCTGGAGCAGACCGACAAGCTGGCAGGCTTCGAGGCAGGCGCCGTCGACTACGTCACCAAGCCGTTTGAAGTGGAAGAAGTGCTGGCGCGCGTGCGCACCCACCTGTCGCTGCGCGCGATGCGTGAACAGCTCACGCAGCAGAACAACCTGTTGCAGCAGCAGGTTGCACTGCGCGAACAGGCCGAAGCCTCGCTGCGCCTGGCCTATGAAGACCTCGAGCAGCGCGTTGCCGAACGCACCGCCGAACTGGCGCAGGCCAACGCGAAACTCACCGCGGAAGTCGCCGCACGCCAACGCATGCAAGACACTCTCGTGCGCAACGAAGCACGCCTGCGGCGTCTGTTCGAATCGAACATCATCGGCATCTATTTCTGGACGGTAGGCGGCATCATCGCCGATGCCAACGATGCCTTCCTCGACATGCTCGGCCATACCCGCGAAGACCTGAGTAACGGCACGTTGTCACTGGAACGCATCGCGCCTGTCGATGCCAGCAATCCCGCGCGCCAGCAAGCCATCGAAGAACTGATGCGCGTCGGCACCTGCGCACCTTTCGAGGCGACCTATGTGCGCAAGGACGGCAGCCGCGTCCCGGCCCTGATCGGCGGCGCCTTCTTCAACGA
>DASVLM010000901.1:0-1556 GCA_036384875.1 Noviherbaspirillum sp. | reverse complement strand
TTCCTGCTCTCCAAGTTCGCGGTGCCGCACATGAAGCAGGCCGGCGGCGGGCAGATCGTCAACATCGCTTCCACCGCCGCCAAGCGCGCGTGGCCGAATGCTTCGGCCTACCATGCGAGCAAGTGGGGCCTGCTCGGGCTGTCGCATGCGCTGCACGCAGAACTGCGCCCGCACAAGATCAAGGTCACCGCGATCCTCGCCGGCGGCATGCGCACGCCCTTCCTGCTCGACCGCTTCCCCGACATCGACGTCAACACGCTGCAGGACCCGGTCAACGTGGCAAAGGCGGTCAAGTCGGTGCTGATGCTGCCGGAGCAGACCGTCATCCCTGAAGTGATGGTCCTGCCGATGCAAGAGACCTCCTGGCCCTGATACGGCCGCAGGAGCCGAAAAAGACCCGCTGACAGGACCCGCCGATGCGCGCGATATTCCTCGACAAGGATGGCACTCTCATCGAGAACATTCCTTACAACGTCAACCCCGCGCTGATCGAGCTTTCCTGGCATGCGGGTCCTGCCCTGCAGATGTTCAAGGAAATGGGCTTTTCGCTGTTCGTCGTGACCAACCAGTCCGGCGTGGCGAAGGGCCTGTTCACCGAATGCGCGCTGGAGCCGGTCCATCACCGGCTGGCCGAGCGCCTGGCGCAATACGGCGTCGAACTCGACGGCTTCTACTACTGCCCGCACAGTCCCGACGGCGCGGTCAGCCGCTATGCGATTTCCTGCACCTGCCGCAAGCCCATGCCGGGCATGTTGCTGCAGGCGGCACGCGAACACGGCATCGACCTCGAGCGCTCGTGGATGGTGGGCGACATCCTGCATGACGTCGAAGCAGGCCATCGCGCCGGCTGCCGTGCGGTGCTGATCGACAACGGCAATGAAACCGAATGGAAGATGAACGATTTGCGCAGTCCCGACCTCATCGCCCCGGATCTCTACGTGGCGGCGCAACTGATTGCCGCGCATGAGCGCAGGCTCGCCGGCCGCAGTGGCAGTGGCGACGATGAGGCCGGCGGCATGCGCGAGAGCGGCGCAGGGCGATGATTGCAGAAGCATGGCGCCATGTGCGGCGCATTCTTTGCGTGCGGCTGGATTACCTCGGCGACGTGCTGATGACCACGCCGGCTCTGCGCGCATTGCGCGAGTCGCTGCCCGGTGCCGAGATTACCCTGTTGACGTCGAGCAACGGTGCGGCCGCCGCGCGCCATATTCCTGAAATCGACCACACGCTCGTCTACCACGCGCCATGGCTCAAGAGCAGTGAGCCGCATGCGCCGGCCGACGACAAGGCAATGGTGGAAAAGCTCGCCGGCCTGCGTTTCGATGCCGCGGTGATCTTTACCGTCTACAGCCAGAATCCCCTGCCCTCCGCTTTGCTGTGTTATTTCGCAGGCATTCCATTGCGCCTCGCGCATTGCCGCGAGAACCCATACCGGCTCTTGACGCATTGGGTGCCGGAGCCGGAACCGCAGGAGCGCGTGCGGCATGAAGTACGACGCCAGCTGGACCTCGTGGCGAGTATCGGCGCAGCGTCCGGCAACGAGAAGCTGTCCTTCC
>DASVLM010000900.1:0-3668 GCA_036384875.1 Noviherbaspirillum sp. | reverse complement strand
TGGTGATGGCGCCAACGATGCCGGCCTTCTCGCTCGCCTCCGCCTGCAGTTGCAGGAAGCGGGCATGCAGCTTGTACCAGCGCCCCATGAGGTTGGGCAGCATGCCCATCGCTTCGATAACTTCCGCATTGCGCAGATTGTTGGTCGCAAGATTCGAGGAAGCGATTGCCAAGGTGTTGGCCTCGGCGAGCGGCTTTTTCGACACCGCCTCATTGACGAATGCGAGGACGACCAGGATGGCCACACCGCATACCGCGAACACGCCGAGCGACGGCTCGAAGAAAAAGATCACCGCTAGGTAAATTGGAAACCAGGGAAAATCGAAAAACGCGAACAAGGCATTCCCGGTCAGGAACTGGCGGATGTTGGTCAAGTCCTGCAGCGCCTGTCCGGCATTCGCCCCACCCTTTTTCAGGTTGTGTTCGAAAGCGGCGGTATACACCCGCTTGTTCATCTGCATGTCGAGCCGGGCCGCAACGCGCACCAGAACGAAGCTGCGGATGAACTCCAAAGCGCCCATGAAGAGGTAGGCACCCAGCATGATGAGCGTCAGCATCAACAAGGTGATTTCATTGCGGCTGGTCACCACGCGGTCGTACACCTGCAGCATGTACAGCGAGGGTGCCAGCATCAGCAAATTGATGATGGCACTGAAGACCCCAACGGTGCGAAACGTGCGCTTGAACTGCATCAGCGCCTGCACGATTTCATTTTGCGGAGCTTTGAAAAGTGGTTTCATTGTCGATTGGAGGATGGTAAAGTGAACCGGCTTGTATGAACGGGGCCGCTCCACTATGAAAGATGCGCATTGTGGCTTCGCTACCCTACGAAAAAATGTGACGTACATCACATTTTTCGGAGCTTACCACACTGCAATTCCAATTACCACGAATTTTCCGTGGCGCACCGTTGCATCCACGCAGTACTTCCCCGCAGCATGTTCCGGCAGTGTTTCATGGAAGAATCTCCTCACCGTTTAGCTGCCGCGCCCCCCCTTGCGGTTAGTAAAATCCAATTTTTTCCCCTCTTTTCTCATGCTCACTTCCTCCCTTTGCACCCAGGCGTCCCTGCTTTCCCCCGTGATGCAAGAATGGCAAGCCCGGTTCAAGGAACGCCCGGTGCATTTGCACCGGAAAATCTGGGAATGGTGCTTCATCTGCGAAGCCTTGGCCGAGCGCGGCATACTGCGCCCGGGTAAGCGCGGGCTGGGCTTTGCCGTCGGCCAGGAGCCGTTGACTGCCATGTTCGCCCGCATGGGAGCCGGCATCCTGGCGACCGACCTGTTTGTCGACCGAGCCGAGGAAATGGGTTGGGTCGATACCGGCCAGCATGCGGACAGCTACGACGCCCTGAACGACCGCGGGCTGTGCGACCCGAAGGAATTCAACCGGCTGGTCAAGTTCCAGTTTGCAGACATGAACGATATCGGTACCAGCTTCGACGATCAATTCGACTTCCTCTGGTCGTCCTGCGCCTTCGAGCACCTCGGGGATTTGCAGAAAGGGACGCAGTTCGTGCGCAATGCGATGCGCTGCCTGAAGCCGGGCGGCTATGCCGTACACACTACCGAATTCAACCTCTCCTCGAATGAAGAAACCGTCGAGCAGGGCAACACCGTGCTGTACCGCCGCCGCGACATCGAGGAGCTGATGGAAAACCTGCGTGCGGACGGCCACGATATCTCGATGAACTGGGACGAAGGCAATGGCTACGCCGATCAGACTGTCGATGTCCCGCCGTACAAGCAGCACGTTCACCTGCGCATGCAGATCGATCAGCACCGCGTAACATCGATTGGTCTCATCATCCAGAAGGCCGGCGGCAAGAGCGAAGAGAAGACCGGTGGACTGCGCAAGCTGTTTGGTCGCAGCGCCAAATAAAGCAGCTTGCCAGTGCATGAAAGGGGGCGCCTTAAAAGCGCCCTTCTCAATTCAAGTAAGGCTTTCTACCAGCCGTACCTGCTGCGGCAAACACACGCGCTTCAAGTCGTAATGATCGAGAACGGTGGCTCGCGCAGCGGAACGCAGTTCACGAAACTTGTCTCTGTCGGCAAGCGCTTCGGATACGGTTTCAGCAAGACCGTGACCGTCGAAGAATTCCGTCAACAATCCATTCCTGCCATGCGCAATAACCTCCTGCACAGGAGGCGTGGCTGAAGCCACCACCAGGCATTCGGTGCTCATCGCTTCCAGCAGCGACCATGAGAGCAAAAATGGATACGTCAGGTACACATGCACCGTCGAGATCTGCAGGATCGCCTGGTACACATGGAATGGAACCATGCCCAGGAAGTGCACCCGTTTCATGTCCAGCGATGCGCCCACCTCGTCGAGCATATGCTGCTTCCATGTTATTCCGCCAGGAGCGGGCGGCCCGTAACCGCGCTCTTCGCCGCCGACGATCAACACATGCGCATTCGGCCGACGTTGAAGTATGGCAGGGAGCGCACGCATGAAAACATGGAAGCCGCGATATGGTTCCAGGCTGCGGCTCACATAGGTGATGATTTCATCTTGTGGCGTCAACCCCAACGTCCCTTGCAATCCATGCACTGAAGCTGCAGCGTTGGGCACCAGATGATCAGTGTCGACGCCGTCATGCACCACAGCGATTTTTTTCTGCGCCCATTCAGGAAACCGGGACTGTTGCCATCGCGTCGGACTGATTCCCGCATCCATCGTTTCAGCGGTCAGCAAGAGATGCGCATTCTTCAATCCTAACCGTGCGGAGGCAAAGTCCGCTTCGGGAAACTCCGGGTCGAAATTGAAATCGGCGCCAGCAGCGCGGTAATAGAACTCGCAATAGGCCAGCAACCTTGCATCGGGCCATACATCTTTCAGGAACAGGGTTTCGCCCCAGCCGGAATGCCCGCAAATGACATCCGGACGATATCCCTGTTCCCGCATCTTCTGTGCAAGCAAGGCAACCGCTTCACCCCGGATGACTTTCGATTCGAATTCCACTGCGAGCGAATGCACTCCCGGCGAGTTTCCACGCTCGATCCGATAGCAAAACGTTTCAACGCCATCAATGGGCCGGCTGGGGTGGAAAGACAGGGCGCATACCTTGTGCCCACGAGCGGCAAGTGCAGGCGCGAGATATTGGTATTGGCCGGGAAAGCTTTGATGAACGAAAAGGATATTCACGCAGGCCCGCTCGACAAGATTCCTACTTCGTAAATGCCGGAAGAAAATCGCTTGCTGCCGCCCGCTTCATCACGCGCTTGCCCAGGTCCTGGGTAGGCAGCTCCACTGCCCGATGCACGAGGTAAGCCAGGCCGGCCGCAATGGCCGCTGCCAACACAAACGCCAGGTAATAGGTCACGCCCAGCGCTCCGAGATAGCGCATCGCCGCGTAGCCTACCAGCGTATGTAGGGCATACAACGGGTAGCTGATCGACGCCAGCCAATCCACCCACCACACCGGATGAAAACGGTCGCGCGATGCATACGCAAGTGCGAACACCGCCAGCGCGTAAAAATAGTTGATCGGCACCGCTGAGAAAAAGCTCTTCAAAATCGTCAGAGGCCAAGCCGCGAGAAAGATCGCACACAGCGCCGTGACCGACATCAGCAACTGCGCGCGCGATATCAAGCCGCGAAAGCGATACGAGAACATGGTGCCAACGAACATGAACGGAATGAACAACAAGTCATGCGCCAGCTGGT
>DASVLM010000899.1:0-3346 GCA_036384875.1 Noviherbaspirillum sp. | reverse complement strand
TTCTTCCTCGATCCTTCCAGCAGCGGGCGAATCAGTTCGAATTGCTCCCGGCTAATATCGCTTGGATAATGCTTCCTCGTCATCCCGTTTCCGTCTCAACACAAAACGTGTTTGACGGAAAAATACCGATCAGGTTCTAAGGTTTCATCGGCTCGCGATAGGCGAAAGAATTTGGTACGCAGTGTACTCTGCAGCCGTCCCCGCCATAAGACGATCCGGCAAGAATTTGTTGAATTGCCGCTTTGGCGGGGCGCGACCGTGTGGTCCTAAGCCAGCCACCCCGCCACAACCCAGGCCGCCGCCGCGATGATGTCACTGCGCGCCGCGGCATCTTTCGCGCCCTGCGTCGTATACACCGCCATCACGACCGGCTCGCGATGCGGCGGCCACAATACCGCGACATCATTGGCCGTCCCGTATGAACCGGTGCCGGTCTTGTCTCCGACTTTCCAATTCCGGGGCACTCCAGCCTTGATGCGTGAGTCGCCGGTGGTGTTGCCAAGCAGCCAGGTGCACAACTGCTCGCGCTGTTGCGCCGCGAGCGCTGGTCCCAGGGCCAAACGTTGCAGGCTGCGCGCCATCGCCTCGGGCGTAGTGGTGTCGCGCGGATCGCCAGGGATGGCAGTGTTGAGTTCGGTTTCCCGGCGATCAAGACGGAATACCGTATCGCCGATGGATCGGGCGTACGCCGTCACGCTGGCTGGATCGCCAAGCGTCTTGATCAAGAGGTTGGCGGCGGTATTGTCGCTGTACTGGAGGGCGGCAGCGCAGAGCTCGGCGATGGTCATGCCATCCGCGAGATGCTTTTCCGTGACCGGGGAATATTCGACTAGTTCGCTGTGCCGGTAGTGCAGCCGTTGCTGCAGCAAACCGGATGCACTTTCGCTGCGCGCGAGAATGGCGCCCGCCAGCATGACCTTGAAGGTACTGCAGAAAGGAAAGCGCTCGTCGGCACGATGCCGCAACACCGCGCCGTTACCGGTATCGAGCGCGAACACGCCGAGGCGTCCGCCGAATTCGCGCTCCAATTTGTCGAGTTGCGCGGCTGCTTCATCCTGCGCGCTTGCCGAGACAGGACGCATGGCAAGCAGCGGCAGGCTCGCCGCCGCCATGACGAACGAACGGCGTCTGGCCGAATACGCCACGAGCTTTTTAATTGCGCACCGCAGCCATCACGGCCGCGAATCCCATGAAAGCGCCGCCGGTCAGGCGGTTGAAGACCTTCAGCACCGAAGCACGGCGCAGGTAGGCCGCCAGCCGCTGTCCGCTGCCGGCGTAGACCATGTACCAGCTCACTTCGATGACGGCGAAGGTGCCGAGCAAAATGCCGAACTGCGGCAGCTTGGGCGCCGACGGCTGGATGAATTGCGGCAGGAATGCCGCTGCGAACAGAATGGCCTTGGGATTGCTGGCGGCTACCAGCACGCCTTGGCGGAACAGGCTCCACGGACGTCCGCCCGGGTCCTGGCGGCTGGCGTTCTCCGGAATGTCGCCGTTGACCGGCGCGCGCCAGCTCTTCCAGCCGAGGTAGGCGAGATAGGCCGCGCCTATCCAGCGCAGCGTGTCGAACACCGAGGGGAAGGCCTGCAGCAACGCGCCGAGGCCAGCGGCGGAAATGCTCATCATCGCCAGCAGCGCCGTCATGCAGCCGGCCATGGTGAATACCGCCGAACGAAAGCCGAAGCGGGCGCTGGCGCTCATCACCAGCAGCATGTTCGGGCCGGGCGTCGCCGAGACGAAGAAGGTCATCACGACAAACAACCACCAGGTGTGCAATTCCATTTTGTTACTCCGTCAAGAATGAGGCCGGCTGCGATCGTTGGCAAACAGGAAAGGAGCGGGCATTGAATTGCGGAATTGTCTCCGCAAGCCAGTAGTTTGGCCGGGAACGACAGTGACATCCACTGTCATCGATTCTACATTGCCTGATCGGTGCAAGCAGACGCACCATCAAGACATAAGGAGACCAAAATGAGAAAGCTCTTCCGCACGCTACTGATTCTTCCCGCATTCTTCGTCGCTGTTGCCGCTTTTGCAGCATCGGAGCACGGCACCGCCGAGGATGCCAAGGCGATGGTGAAAAAGGCAGTCGCCTTCTACAAGGCCAACGGCAAGGAAAAGACCATCGCCGCGCTCAATGATCCGAAGGGCGCCTTCGTCGACCGCGACATCTATGTGTCGGTGTATGACATGAACGGCGTGGTGCTGGCCTACATGCAGAACGCCAAGCTGATCGGCAAGGACGTATCCGGCCTGAAGGACGGCGACGGCAAGGAATTCATCAAGGACATCCTCTCGCAGTCCAAGGCCAAAGGCGGCGGCTCGACCAGCTACAAGTGGCCGCATCCGGTGACCAAGGAGTTGCAGGGCAAGACCGCCTACTTCGAGAAAGTCGACGACATGGTGTTTTCGAGCGGGTATTACAACTGAGGCGCCGTTTTCAGTTTGATGGACGCAATCCTGGATGCAAGCGAACAGTAATGACGTCGTTGCTGTTCGCGCATCTGGGGCGAACACCCGCACGTCTTGATCAAGACCTCTGCTTCCAACAAGCCAGGCATCCTCAAAACTCTGCGCGATTCATACCTGCAATCTATTGCAGATCTCGATTCTGGTGTAGCACCTGTGCCAAATAGCCTTTCAAGGTTTGACCCTCCGGAATACAGTTGGCGGGAAATACATTGGCATTTCCAGACGCGCCGCCGAAACGACTTGTCGTTTTAGAGCGGAAAGACTTCCACAACTTTTCCGGTACCTGTTCTTTGACTTGATCCCACGTCAGATTTCGCAGCGCGTTCTCGTCAAGCTCTCGCTCAAGAAGCGCGGCCGCCACCGGGGTGCATGCTTTTTCCCATGCGCGACGCTTGCCTAATTCTTGAAGTGCCCCACGTGCTCTCGTTATTTCCTGGGTTGGCCTCAAATGCGCGGCCAAGTTGAGGTTCTTGCTTTCAAGGGGGGCGTTAACAATCCAAGATCCAAGGACGAAGACCGTATCGAGTGTTTCGAATGTGTCTTTTGGAAGATGTAGATGTGGTTCCGGATGAGAGCGATTCAGACGACTCGAAGCACTTCTGGTCATTTGCACGAATAAAGGACTGCTGCCGGTCTGCAAAACACCCAAGCGCTTTCTTGCCTCGAAATGCAGCTTCAACTGCTCCAGCAACTCATCGTCGCCGGCATGTGTTTCCCTCAGGATCGCCATATGTTCCGCATCACATTGCATGAGTTCGAAATCCGACTTGGTCCAACCGCGGTTAGATAGTGCTGCTGCTACCCTTACGTTTCTCCAAAACTCCTCTACTGTGATGTAAGCCTCTTGCAACGACTGTCCTGTGGAGTCGGCGGT
>DASVLM010000898.1:0-5346 GCA_036384875.1 Noviherbaspirillum sp. | reverse complement strand
GCTCTCGCATATTCCGGACGAGGACGAAGCTGTCATCATCCACGGTGATTTCAGCCTCGGCAAGCTGGTGTTCGATGCTGCCGAACCGTGCGTGATCGCAGTGCTCGGCTGGGAGCGGGCGACGCTCGGCCATCCGCTGGCCGATGTGGCGCACAACTGCCTGCCTTGGCATTTCGCGCCATCGCAATATGCCGGCCTGCGCGGCCTGGACCTCGCGGAGCAGGGCATTCCGACACAGGAGGAATACCTGATCCACTACCGGCAATGCGGCGGCTACGCGGAAAGCGTCAACGCCTTCCATCTCGCATTCACACTGTTTCGCCGCGCGATGGAGGAATCCGGGAACGGCGATGCCGCGCAAGTCTTTGCGCTTGCGCGCCGTGGAGTCGAACTGGTGGATGGAATACAGAAGTAATACAGGAGAAAAGTCATGACTCAGAAAATGGTGGCGCTGGGCTTGGTGGCCGGGGAAGGAGCTTCCGCCAGACTGCTCGGCGGGAAGAGCCGTAGCGACGGCAGGATCGTGTTCCCCTTGCCCACGGGCCCGGAAGCGGAGCGTTACGACGCAATTGAACTTGCGACCGAGGGAACGCTGTGGTCGTTCACGGTGCAGCGCTTTCGTCCGAAGACACCGTTCGACGGCGAGGGCGACGAAGCGAAATTCCAGCCGTTCGCCGTCGGTTATGTCGAACTGCCGGGACAGATCATCGTCGAATCGCGCCTCGATACCGACGACTTCGGCAGCCTGTGCGTCGGCATGCCTATGCGATTCACGCTGCTGCCCTACCGCCGTGACGCGGGCGGCAGCGAAGTGCTGACCTATGCCTTCCGCCCGATCAAGTAAGGAGAAACCATGAGCAACAATGTGCGTGTAATCGGGGCCGGCATCCATCCCTTCGGCCGCCACGACGGCAAGACCGGCCTGGACATGGGCGTGTTTGCCATCCGCGAAGCGCTGGCTGATGCCGGCGTGGACTGGAAGGACGTGCAGTTCGCCTTCGGCGGCTCGGCCGCGTCCGGCGATGCGGACGCGGTGCTGCCGCGCCTGGGATTGACCGGCGTGCAATTCATCAACGTCGCCAACGGTTGCGCGACCGGCGGTTCGGCCCTGCTCGCCGGTTACTGGGCCATCAAGTCGGGAGAATTCGATCTCGGCGTGGTGGTCGGCTTCGACAAGCACCCGCGCGGCGCCTTCAATGCCGACCCGGAGGCGGCCGGCCTGCCGCTGTGGTACGGCCAGACCGGCATGATGCTGACGACGCAGTTCTTCGCCATGAAGATCCAGCGCTACATGGGCCTGCACGGCATCTCTGCCGAAGCGCTGGGGCTGGTGGCGGAAAAGGCATTCGAGAACGGAGTGAGGGCACCGCATGCATGGCGCCGCGAGCCGGTGGACCTGGACACTATCATGCGCAGCCAGATGGTGTCCGACCCTTTGACCAAGTACATGTTCTGCTCGCCGGCCGAAGGTGGCGCCGCGCTGATTCTCGCCTCCGAACGCAAGGCACGGGAGCTCGGATTAAACGGGCCGATACTGCGCGGCGCGGCGGTGCGCACACGGCTGTCGGGTTCCTTCGAGGTATTTTCACCGTCGCTCGAGATTGAACGTGCGCCTTCGCCGACACAGATCGCCTCGAAAGCCGCCTACGAGATGGCGGGCGTCGGTCCGGAAGACATCGACGTGGCGCAGATACAGGACACCGAATCGGGCGCCGAGATCATGCACATGGCCGAGAACGGATTCTGCGCGGACGGCGAACAGGAAAAGCTGCTACGCGAGGGGGCCACGAAGCTGGGCGGCAAGCTGCCGGTCAATACCGATGGCGGCTGCATCGCCTGCGGCGAGCCGATCGGCGCTTCGGGCCTGCGCCAGGTCTACGAGAACGTGCAGCAGTTGCGCGGACGCGCGGGCGGGCGGCAGGTGGAAGGCGCCCGGGTTGCCTACACGCAGGTGTATGGCGCGCCTGGCATGTCCGCCGTCACCATCCTGCAGGCTTGATCTCAGGCTGCCTTTGCCCGGCTACGCGCAGGCTTGGTACGCTGCGCGAGCGTCTCCAGCGCAAGTGCCTGCGCCTTGCCAGTCGTCGAGCCGGCGGCAAGCACCAGGAAACCGCGCACCGCCTGCTCGGTCATCTTTGTCACGCCGATTTCGCCGACGGTCCATTGGTGCATGGTGGTGAAGGCAAGGTCGGTCATGCTGCGGGCCACTTCATCGAGCGTCAGGCTGGGATTGAGCTCGCCCCGTTCCTGCAATTGCGTCAGCCAGGGCCGCACGTTTGCGTAGGACAGTTCCCGCATCATCTCCATCACGTCCGTATGCGGGTTCGGCGAGAAGTACAGGTCCATTACCGCCTTCATGTAGTTCCGCTGGCGTCCGAAATGCACGAAGACGCGCACCATGCGCTCGATCACGCCTTCCATGGTGTCGGCCGCCATCGTGAACCTCATGCGGGCGATCTGTTCGAGGTAATTTTCCTGAATCGCTAGGCCGACGATGTGGTCCTTGCTGCCGAAGGCGTTGTACAGCGTGCGCTGGGCAACGTCGGCGCGCTTGCACAGCTCGCGCATGCTGAGATTTTCGATGCCGTGTTCCTCGATGACGCGCTTGGTTTCCTCCAGGATGCGACGGCGGCGCTCATGCATCAGGGCACTGTCGTAGACGGGAGTGATGCCGGCGGGAGAGGGGGAATTCGGTTTGCTGCGCGGCTTGCGCGGGGAAGCTGGCATGGTGTCAGGGTCGAAGTCAGGTGAGCCGGTATTCATTATCGGTCATCGGACAGCGGCATGGAATGCATGACGCGATCTTGCGGTTCAATTCGTCGGTTCGGACGAAGCCGCGAAATCGCTGCCACCGTAGACTGGGGCATCCCAATCGACGACCAAAGCAGCAAAAATTATACCATGAATCAATATTTGCATCAGGGAAAAACCGTCCGCGCCATGCGGCTTGACGATGGTTTCGCGGAACTCTGCTTCGATCGTAGCGGCGAAGCGATCAACAAGCTCGACAAGCTCACCCTCGCCGAAATCTTGGAAGCGGTCGCGGCAATAGCCGCTGCGCCGGACCTGCGCGGCGTGCTCGTTACCAGCGCCAAGGAAGTCTTCATTGTCGGCGCCGACATCACCGAATTCGGTGCGCTCTTCAAGCGCCCGGACGAGGACATGATCGCCTATTTCCGCAAGTCGAACGGCGCGCTGCTCGCACTGGAACAGCTGCCCATCCCGGTGGTCGCCGCCATCAACGGCTTCGCGTTCGGCGGCGGACTGGAACTGGCGCTGGGTTGCGATTTCCGCGTCATGTCTACCGCGGCGCAGATCGGTCTGCCGGAAGTGCAGCTCGGCCTCTTCCCCGGCCTGGGCGGCACCGTGCGCCTGCCGCGCGTGGCCGGCATGCAGGTGGCGATCGATTGGGTGATCGGCGGCAAACCGAGCAAAGCCGATGCTGCCGTCACTTCCGGCGTCGCTGACGCGGCAACCTCGCCGGAGAAATTGCGTGACGCCGCGCTGGCGCTGCTCACGCGTGCTGCGAAGGACGACATCGACTGGAAGCAGCGGCGCGCCGCCAAAGCGAATCCGCTGCAGCTGGATGCGGATGGCGCGCAGGCGCTGTTTGCCGAAGCCAAGGCGCGCGTTTCCAAGTCCAGTCCCAAGCATCAACCGGCTGCGATGATGGCGGTGGAATCGATGGAAGCAAGCTGGTCGCTGCCCATCGTCGAAGCGTTGGATGTGGAAACCCGCCAATTTACCCGCGTTGCCAAGACGCAGGCCGCCGGTAGCCTGGTGCAGGCTTTCCTCAGCGACCAGGCGCTGAAGAAACTGTTCAAGGCGCACGCCAAGGCGGCGCGCCCGGTACGGTCCGCAGCCGTGCTCGGCGCCGGCATCATGGGCGGCGGCATCTCTTTCGTCAGCGCACAAAAGGGTACGCCGGTGCGCATGAAGGATATCGCGCAGGCCCAGCTCGACCTTGGCATGAACGAGGCGGTCAAGCTGCTGGCACGCCAGGTCAAGACCGGCAAGCTGGTACAGGACAAGGCCAACGCCATCCTCGCCTCCATCAAGCCGCAGCTCGATTACAGCGGCTTCCAGGAAGTCGATGTCGTGGTGGAAGCGGTGGTGGAAAACATCAAAGTCAAGCATGTGGTGCTGGCCGAGCTGGAGAAGGTGGTGCGGGACGACGCGATCATCGCCTCCAACACTTCCTCGCTGCGCATCGACGACCTCGTCGTGCCGCTGCAGCGTCCGCAGAATTTCGTCGGCATGCACTTCTTCAACCCGGTGCCGGCGATGCCGCTGGTCGAAATCGTGAAGGGCAACAAGACCAGCGCCGAGGCCGTCTCTACCGCGGTCGGCTATGCCCACGCCATGGGCAAGACGCCGATCGTCGTCAAGGATTGCCCCGGCTTCCTCGTCAATCGCATCCTGATTCCCAATACCCGCGCCTTCTCGCAACTGGTTGCCGACGGCGCCGACTTCGAAAAGATCGACCGCGTGATGGAAGCCTTCGGCTGGCCGATGGGCCCGGCCTACCTGATGGACGTGGTCGGCATGGACACCGGCAGTCATGTCTGTCATGTGATCGCCGCAGGTTATCCGGAACGCATGACCACTACCTGGCAGGACGTGCTCGAACTGATGGTCGAGCACAAGCGCTACGGCCAGAAGAACGGCATTGGCTTCTACCGCTACGAGGCCGACCCGGCCGGCAAGCCGATCAAGAAGCCCGCCCTCGACAGCCATGAACTGATCGCCAGGGTGCAACCCAACGGACGACGCGATTTCGACGACCAGGAAATCGTCGAACGCATCATGCTGCCGATGATCATTGAAGCCGCCATCGCGCTCGAGGAAGGCGTGGTCGCCACGCCGGCCGAACTCGACATGGCGCTGGTGCTCGGCATCGGTTTCCCGCGCTACGCCGGCGGCATCCTCAAGTACGCCGACTGGCTGGGCATGGACAAGGTCGTCGCGCTGAGCGAAAAGCATGCACAACTGGGCGCGCCTTATCGCGCGACTGCAGCCATGAAAGACATGGCGGCCCGCGGCGCAAAGTTCTATGCCGATTGAGATCAAACAGGAGAATTGACATGGCTGAAGCCTATATCGTTGCCGCTGCGCGTACCGCCGGCGGACGCGGCAACGGACGCCTGTCCGGAACGCACCCGGTCGACCTCGCCGCCCGCGTGATCGACGCGCTGGTCGACCGTAGCGGCGTCGATCCGGCGCGCGTCGACGACGTGCTGATGGGATGCGTGAGTCAGATCGCCGACCAGTCCACCAATGTCGCGCGCAACGCGGTGCTCGCATCGAAACTGCCGGAAAGCGTGCCGGGCACCTCGATCGACCGCC
>DASVLM010000897.1:0-10750 GCA_036384875.1 Noviherbaspirillum sp. | reverse complement strand
CGATCGATGTCGTCGTCATGCACGATGGCGGTGTAGGAAGCGCCGATCAATTGCTCGCGCGGGAAGCCGAGCAGCTCCGTCACGCGTCGATTGATATAGGTGAATCGGCCTTCGGGATCAAGCGTGTAGATGATGTCGGGTGAACTGTCGATCAGGAAACGATAGAGCTTCTCCGAGCGCTCCAGCCGCCGTGCGAAGTCGCGGTTTTCCGCTGCCATGCGGCGCCGCTCGAGCGCGTTGCGGACGAGAGTGAGCAGTTCGTTGTGCTGGTAGGGTTTGCGCAGGTAGCCGTAGGCGCGGCGGTTGATCGCACCGATCGCTGCCTCGATCCCGCTGTCGCCGCTCAGCACGATCACATCCGTGTCGATGTCGTGCTCGTTGATGAAATCCATGACGTCGTGGCCGGACACACCGGGCATGCGCAAGTCGAGCAGTACGAGGTCGTAATGCAAGCGCGTCAGCATCGCGATCGCTTCGTGGCCGCCATCGGCATTCGTCAGCTCGTAGCCTTGTCCATCGAGCAGGGCGGCCAGGCTGCGCAGCAGGCGCGGGTCGTCGTCGACCAGCAAGAGGCGCGGCGTGATCTGCATCGCGGCCGGCGGGTCATTCAGCCGGGTGAAGTTCGGAGCGAAGGCGGGGGCTTTCCGGATCTTCATTCGGGGTCTCCAGATTCGGTCACGACATGTGTGGGAGCGGGCTGCAGCAGGATGTCGAACACGGTGCCCGCCTTGCTGCTGCGGCAACCGATCCTCCCGCCTGCCTTGGTGACGAGATCATGCACGATGGACAGGCCGATGCCGCGGTTCGGGCCGTCTTTCGTACTCGTCACCGGCGTAAACAATTTGGGCAATACCGTGTCGGGAATGCCGGGCCCGGTGTCGACCACGCTCAGCGCAATCCACATCTTGCCGTCGCGCGGAACGAGGCCGGCGTTGTAAAGATCGATGCGTCCGCCGTTGGCCATCGCCTCGTTGGCATTCTTGACGAGGTTGACCAGGATCTGGTTGAGGACGCGCGGATCGATGAAAGCGCGAACCGGTTCGCGCGAAGGATGCTGCGCAATGCGCACCTCGGGATGCAGCGAGCCGCTTTCGGAGAAGGCGCGGGTGGTGTGCGCCATCACGCTGTTGACATCGGCAGTGTCGTCCGGGCTTGCTTCGTGGTCGCTCGCGAAATCGTTGACGATCTGCGCGACACGGTCGACTTCCTCCGCGACGATGGCCAATTCTTCCCCGATTGCCTGCCGGCTTGAGGCTTTGCGGTCGAGTACCGCCAGGTAGTTTCTGATAATGGAGAGCGGGTTGTTGACTTCATGCGCGACGCGTTGTGCGGCCAGGTGAAATTCCCGGGCCATTGCGGCGTCCGGCGCAGCGCCGTTGCCGCTTCCTTGCATTGCCTTGACGAGTATGTCGCCCGCTTCACGGCCGAAGTCCTGCAACAGACGCTGCCGATTGCGCAGGTGCCGCGCTTGCCCCGCAGTGGTTGCACCAAGCAGTACCACCGGCTCGTCCACCGAGTCGGAGAGGCGCAGTGCGACCAGTGCCTCCGCCGTGAAGAATCGCAGCAACTGGTCTTCGACCACGGAGGCGACGCGGGGCGGAATATGGAAGGCGGCCATGCCGCGCAGCGCGGCGATGCCGGCGATGTTGCTCTCGTCGAGCGGCAGCGACAATCCTGCCAGCCGCATGTGGTTGTCTTCCAGGCTGGCCGGTGTGAGGTAGTCGCTGACCGGCGAGCCGGACAGCACGACGGCATCGGAAAACCCGAACAGGATCACCGACGACTTTACGATCGCACGGTTGCAGGCGTTGGCATCGTGCAGCTTGCGCAATTCCTCCGCCGTCTTCGAGATGACGATGAGGTCGCGCACTTTGTCGTTGAGACGGCTGCTGTCGGTCACACGCGCCTGCTGCGGTCCGCTGCGGCGCGGCGGCAAAAGGGCTTGCGTCTCCCGCGATACTTCGATGCCGAGCGATGCGGCCAGCAAGGCGATCTGCTGGTTGAGCGTCGCGGCGTATTCGCGTGCTTCATCCTGGGTAAGGCCGGCCATCCGCGCGAGCGAGGGCGGGATACCGTCCGCGGTGCGCGCATGCTTGGCAAAGGCGTCGGCAAGCGCGGTCAGGCGCACCAGGGGATGCGCGGTCTGCAAGCGCTCAAGAGGTTCGTGGTGATACCGGATGCTGTCGGCGAGGAAGGAGTCGAGCGCCAGCCCTTCGATGAGCATGGCGCCTGCTTCGGTGTGGGTAATTTCCAGCGTGCGCTCTTCCGTCGCGCAAAGCGCATCGTCGTCATCCGCATGGAAATTGACCGCGTATTCATTCGGTGCCGCGGTGACGAGTGCAAGCCGGCCGATGTCGTGCAGCAGGCCGGCCAGGTAGGCTTCCTCGATCTGCGGGTAGCCGAATTTGCCGGCGAGGGCGCGTGCCGACAGTGCAGTCGCGATGGCATGTGCCCAGAACAGCCGCAGGTCGACGCCGCGCGAAGTGCCGAAATCGTTGAAGGTCTGGTACACCGATTCGGTGAGGAGCAGCGTGCGCACCATGTCGATGCCGATGGCCGTCAGCGCCTGTTCGAGATTCGCTGCGACCGGCCCGCGCCGATAGGCAGGACTGGCTGCCACGCGCAGCACTTTCGTCGCCAGCGCCGCGTCGCGCGAAAGCAGGTCGGCGAGGGTGGCCATGCTGGCATCTTCCGACTCGCAATGGCTGATCAGCTGCACCAGTACCTGCGGCAACGCAGGCAGGTTCGCAGCCATCAGTCGGCTATGGATGTCGACAGCAATAGTTTCCATGGTTTGTGCGCAAACCGGACGCATCGCGACATAGGGCGCAACGCGGGCACGGCTTTCAAGTCAAGCAAAGAACCTAACTTCTCAAGGGGGAGGCACAGCGCAAAACGGCCTATCATACATCGATATTGTTTCCCAAGTGCAAACTTTTTCTGTTTTCAGGAAGCGGGCCGCAAATATTCCGCGAAGGGAAATTTTTCTTCTTGTCGAGTTGGCAATATGCGCGGCATATGCAGAGGTAAATAGCGGCTCGGAGCGATATGGAGCCGTGCAAGGCGGCAAGCAGGGCTTGAGGCGCTGCCGCGCTTTTGCCCTCTTACTCGATCGCGACGTGCTCGATCGGATTGCCGATCCGGTTTGCCGGCCGGATGAAGAGGATAAGGGGAAGCACCACGGCGGTGGCAATCAGCATGAAGATGAAGTCGTCGATATAGGCGACCATCGCTGCCTGGCGCGTGATTTCCTGGTTGATGGCAGCCAGCCCGGCCGCCGTGCTTGTGCCGAATTCGCTGAACCGGTCGGCATTGAACAGCGTCAGGTGTTCCACCATCGAGGCGTGCACCGTTGCGGTATTGCGGGTGGTAAGCGTCTGGATCACCGAAATGCCGATACTGCTGCCGATATTGCGAATCAGGCTGTAGATGGCGGTGCCGTCCGGACGCAATGACGACGGCATTGTGGCGAAGGTCGCCGCCGACAACGGCACGAATACCAGGCCGAGTCCGAACCCTTGCACGATGCCGGGGATGACGATGTCCGCCTTCGACAGCACAAGGGTATAGCCGCTCATCTGCCACAGTGCGATGGCGGAAATGCCGAAGCCGGTTGCCAGCATGATCCGGTTGTCGATGCGCCCGACCATGCGGCCCACCAGCATCATGGCGAACATCGTCCCGAGTCCGCTCGGCGCCGTTACCAGGCCGGTCAGCGTAACCGGATAACCCATCAGGTTTTGCAGCATCGGCGGCAGCAGTGCGCGGGTGGCGTACATGACGGCGCCGACGATGAAGATGAAGGAACATCCGGTGACGAAATTGCGGTCCAGCAGCAGTTCGTAGCGGAAGAAGGATCCTTTGCCCACCGTCGCGGTATGTCCGACAAAAAAGACGAAGGCGACCACGCAGATAATGGCTTCGATGACGATTTCGTTCGAGTTGAACCAGTCGAGCTGCTCGCCGCGATCGAGGAAGGCTTGCAGCGCGCCGATGAAGATCGTCAGCGTGGCAAAGCCGATGACGTCGAACCGCGTCTTCCTGCGCTGCCCGAGATCGGGCAGATAAGCCATCACGCCGAGCAATGCGAAGATCCCGATCGGCACGTTGATGAAAAACACCCAGCGCCAGTTGTAGCTGTCGGTCAGCCAGCCACCCAATGTGGGTCCGAGAATGGGGCCGACCATCACGCCCATGCCCCAGATCGCCATGGCCGAGCCCTGCTTTTCGCGCGGGTTGATTTCCAGGAGGATGGATTGCGAGAGCGGCACCAGCGCGGCGCCGAATACGCCCTGCAACAGTCGCGACAGCACGATTTCCGCCAGCGTCTGCGAGATACCGCACAGCGCGGATGCCATCGTGAAGCCGGCAATCGATGCGAGCAGCAGGCGTTTGATGCCGAAGCGCTCCGAAAACCAGCCGGTCAGCGGAGTCGCGATTGCGGAAGCCACGATGTACGAGGTCAGGATCCACGTTACTTCATCCTGCGACGCGCTCAGCGAACCTTGCATGTGCGGCAAGGCGACGTTGGCGATCGTGCCGTCCAATGTCTGGATCAACGTGGCAAGCATGATTGCCAAAGTGATCATCGGCCGATTGATTTGGCCGACCTGGGCGGACGTGGCGGTGGCGTTCATGTGCGGCAGGACAGGGTACTATGCGAACGTGTTAATCATAAACATGCTTACTAATTTCCGAGTATAGCAATTTCCTGCCAATCCGGCCCGGACAAGGTATTCTTGCCCTCCATGGCGAACACCAAACCTTCTTTCAGTTTCCTGATTTCGGACGCCGGGCGGCTCGTCGGCAAACGTTTCGACCAGCGCGCCAGGTCGGTTCTCAACCTGTCGCGCGCGCAGTGCAGCGTGCTGGCTTATCTGGAACGCAATCCCAACATCAACCAAGCGAAGCTCGCCGACCTGCTGGGCGTGAGCCCGATTGCAAGCGCGCGCCTGCTCGATCGCATGGAGGCGGGCGGCTGGATCATCCGGGAAGCGGACGAGAACGATCGTCGCGTGCGCAGGTTGTCGATGTCGGAGAAGGCGCGCAATACCTTGTCGGAAGCGCAGGCCGTCGGACGGGCTGTTGCGGACGAAGCCCTTGCCGGGTTTTCAGCAGAGGAGCGCCGAACCCTGACTGCGCTGCTGGAGAAGGTCCGGCACAATCTGGTGGCGGCGATAGAAGGCGGCTCGTCGGACTGACCGAAGCCGGGTCTATTACCCGGGACCCGGCACCTGTTCACATCAGCCTTGTTTTCGGGCGATCCATGCACCCCAAAACAGGCTGGAGAGGAAACACTGCGGCGCATCGAAACCGGCCTCGGCCAGCAGCGCATGAACCGCTTCATCGGAAGCGGGCGGATCGGCACCTTGCAGGATCTTGCCGAGCTTGGCTTTCACTTCATCCGGCGCCGCGCCATGCATGCGCCATCTTTCGCCCCAGGCGTTCAGCAGCAACGGCCGGCTGGCATACGCATGCCGGTTGCCCGCGATGACGAACGGCGCGCCAGGTTTCAGGCGTGATGCAATGGCCTTCAATATGCCGCGCTTCGCATCGTCTCCCGGCAGATGATGCAGCACGCCAATCAAAGTGGCGGCATCGAACATCGGTCCAGGCGGTATGTCTTCCACGTTCCCGAGATACGCTGTGGTGCGCCTGGCCATGCCGGCTTGCGATACGCGTCGCAGCGCGATGTCCAGCATAGGACGCGACGGATCGACGGCGGTGAACTGCCATCCCGGTTCCAGCGCGCCGGCAAGCGTGATTTCCTTCGCGGGTCCGCCCACGCCCGCGACCAGTACCTGCGCCTCCTTGCCGCCGCCGATTGCGGCCGCCAGCATGCAAGCCGACAGTTCATGGCAGGCGTCATAGCCGGCCAGCGCAATGCGGCTTTGTTCCTCATATTCGTTTGCCCTGCTGCTGTCGAATTTCGCAGCGCTGTCGATGTTGGCGTAAGCGGTCATGGCAGTCCTCCCTTCGAATGGTTGGTGGGAAATCAGCGATCGCGACAGGTTACAAGGCGATTTATGCTATTACAATGTGATGATTTATCCTGGTATATTGGGTAACTGCACACCACTTCAAACGACCATGTCCAACACTCTTGGAGCATTCATCCGCGCGCAACGCGAACGCACCAGTCCGTCGGCTTTCGGGCTTGCCGAAGGGCGCCGCCGCACGCCGGGTCTTCGGCGGGAAGAACTGGCCGGCCTGTGCGGGGTCAGCGCAACCTGGCTGGCATGGCTGGAGCAGGGGCGGCCTGTCTCTGCTTCCGCGAAAACACTTGCGCGGCTGGCGACGGTGTTGAAACTGTCGCAGGCTGAGCGAAAGTATCTGTTCAAGCTGGCGGACAAGGTGGACCCGGAAGGTGATGTCGGAAATGCGCAGGGCGCCAGCGACCAGCGCGCTGCGGGGCTCATCGTCGACGCGGTGAAGGCGCCGGCGTATGTGCTGGATCGCCAATGGAATGCCATCGCCTCGAACGCGGAAGCAGGCAAGCTGTTTGCCGGCTGGCTGGTTCGCGGCACGGCCGCGGAACCGAACCTCTTGCGTTACATGTTCGAAGACCCTGCGGCTCGCCAATTCGTCATCGGTTGGGAGGAGCGCGCGCGGCGCATTGTCGCGGAGTTTCGTGCAGATTGCGGAAAGGCGGTCGATACGCCGCCGCTCAAAGACATGGTGGACGAACTCTTGAAGAGGAGTGCCGATTTTCGCAAGTACTGGGAATCGCGCGACGTGGTCGATCGCGAGGGCGGGCTGCGAGAGTTTCAGCATCCGGTACGCGGACGCGTCAGCTTCAACCAGATGACGTTTCAGCCGCATACGCGGCCAGACTGGAAGCTGGTGATCCTGCTTGCCTGGAAGTCGCAGGAAATTTGAGCAAACTGCCGTAAAGGCAGCTTCAATTTTCTGCAGGCGTCATTGCTTCATTTCAGCGAGCATTGCCAGCAGATGTTCGCGCGTGATGTCGAAGGCCTTGCGCAAATCCTGCAGCAGCGTTTGCGCTCCCTCGGTCGTGCCTGCGCGGCCAAGCGCTTCCAGTTGCATGCAGCTATCGCGCATGCGTACCGCGCCAAGATTTTCAATGCCGGAGAGATAGCGATGCGCCGATGACAGCAATCCGGGCGCATTCGCGTTATCGATCGCTGCGGAAATATTCTGCAGGTGGCCGGCAGAATCGTTGATGAACAACTCGACGATGTCTTTCACGAGTGTAGGATTGTTTTCGTCTTGCAGTTGCAGCAACTGGTCGATACGGTGCTGGTCGATGACCGTGGCAACCTGCGGTTCGCCGGCGCCGCTTTCATCGCTGCCAGCGATATTGGTCAGCGCCAGCCGCACATCCGCCAGCTCGACCGGCTTGGAAACGTAGCCATCCATTCCCGCTTCCATGCATCGTTCACGGTCACCCGGCATCGCGTTGGCCGTCATTGCCAATATCTTCGGGCCCGCCTTCCCAAACCTGTTCCGCAGCCTGCGGCTTGCTTCCAGGCCGTCCATCTCGGGCATCTGCACATCCATGAGGATCACGTCGTAATTCTGGCGCTCCAGCGCATCGAGAACCTCAACGCCGTTGGCAACCACATCCGCGCGATAGCCAAGGTGCGCAAGCAATTGCTGGACGACCTTCTGGTTGACCGTATTGTCTTCCGCGACCAGGATCTTGAGCGGCAGCGTGTCGGACAGCTTGCCCTCCGGCGCCGTCGTGCGCTTGACAGAAGAGCCGTTCAGGTCGAGCCGCATCGCGTGCACCAGCGCGTCGAACAAGGCGGTCGGCTTGATCGGTTTGTTCAAATAAGCGGCGAAGCCGATCTGTTGCGATGCCTGGACATTCTGTCGATTCGACACCGAAGTGAGCATGATGAGCGGCAGCGCAACTGCATCGCGATACTTGCGGATTTCCTGCGCAAGGCCGATGCCGTCCATGCCGGGCATGCTCATGTCCAGGATGCCGACATCGAAGGCGTGGCCATGGCGCACGAGGTCGAGCGCTTCAATCGGAGACGCCGCCGCAGACGGCACCATCCCCCACAACAAGGCCTGCTTGACCAGGATGCGGCGGTTCGTGCTGTTGTCGTCCACGATCAGCACGTTCTTTCCTTTCAGGGCAGAAGAGCGCTCCTGCAGGAAGCTTTGCGCCAGCTGGTTTCCCGATGCTTCCGCAAGGATCGTGAAATGAAAGGTCGAGCCGTCACCGACTTCGCTGTCGGCCCACATGCGTCCGCCCAGTATTTCGGTCAGCCGCTTGCTGATGGCGAGTCCCAGGCCTGTACCGCCGTACTTGCGCGTGGTGGAAGCGTCGACCTGCGTGAATGCCTGGAACAGCTCGGGAAGACGTTCCTGCGGAATGCCGATGCCTGTATCCTTGACTGCGAATTCCACTTCGAACTGATGCTCGTCGCGCATGCTCGCGACGATACTGACGACCACTTCGCCGTTATGGGTGAATTTGATCGCGTTGGACAGCAGGTTCACCAGTATCTGCCGCAAGCGCGTCACGTCGCTCACCAGCGTCGCCGGCACGCTGTCGTCGATGAAATACGCAAGGTTGAGGTTCTTTTCTCCGGCACTGGAGGCGAGCAGGTCGAGCGACTCTTCCACGCAGCGTCGCAGGTCGAAGGGATGGCGCTCGATTTCCAGGCGGCCGATTTCTATCTTCGAGTAATCGAGAATGTCGTTGATGATGGACAGCAGCACTTCGCTACTGCTGCGTATGGTTTCGGCATAGTCGCGCTGTTCATCGTTGACGCCAGTGTTGAGCAGCAAACTGGTCATGCCGATGACGGCGTTGAGCGGCGTGCGGATTTCATGGCTCATGTTGGCCAGGAACATGCTCTTGGCCTGCATCGCCGCCTCGGCCTTTTCCTTCGCCAGTTCCAGTTCGCGCTCGTATGCCTTGCGCGTGGAAATATCGCGCAGGATGACCGTGTAGATGACGTCGCCATCCACCTCCAGCTTCGAGATGGAGGCTTCCGCCGGAAATTCGCCGCCGTCCTTGCGCACTGCATAGATCGCGCGCCGCTCTGCCATCTTGCGTGCCGTTTCGCCGGACCTGTTGAAGCGATCCATGTGCCCGCCATGTTCGGCGTGATAGCGTCCCGGCAGCAGCAGGTTCAGGTGCTGCCCGACGATTTCTGCCGACTTCCAACCGAATATCCGTTCCGCACCCTGGTTGAACAAAATGATTTTCTGATGCGTATCGACCGAAATGATCGCATCGTCGGCAATGCTCAGGATGCCGTTGAGTTGTGCGGCGGTAAGGTTGCGATGTTCCATTGCCTGTATGGAGACAATTAATGCCTCGTGGGACTTCCTTATTATGTTGCAGTTCCGGATACTGGTTAGAGAATACCGGGATTGTTAATCATTTGAACCGCTCGGATGAATGCAATACCAACCTGCAACAGCGATATTCTTGCAATATGCCAAATAACGCAAACCAAGGAGCAGCCATGCAAGAGAGCCACTGGGACAACTCCATCGTCGTCGCTCAGATCGCGCTGATGCAAACCGCCTTGTTGTCGCTTTTTGCAACGCATCCGGACAAGGCCGCATTGCGAGCGCGTTTCGAAGCGCAAAGCGACGCCGTGCTGGAAAACATGCTGCATACCGGCGTATCCGACTTGGCCATCGACTCCGCGCGCGCGTCGCAACAAACCTTCCTGTCACTGCTGGACTGACCCTTTCCCGCGCGAAGACAACACGATGCCGCCGACGATCAGGACGAACGCGATCCCATGATACAGGTGCGGCAGTTCGCCGAGGAAGGCGGACGACATGACGGCCGCGAAGAGGGGAGTGAGGTTGTTGAAGAATCCAGCGACATTCGGACCGACGCGCTGCACGCCCGCACCCCAGCAGCGAAAGGCGATTACGGCAGGGCCTATTGCAACGTAGGCCAGTGCCGCGACCAGCGCCCAGCTCCAGTGGATTGATGCATCCGACAGCATCCATTCACCCGCCGAAAAAGCGCCCGACCAGATCGTGCCGAAGGTCACTTGCGCCAGCAGGAACGTAGCCCAGTTGGAGCGGATCTCGACCGGGTCCTTCGCCAACGTCAGCAGCCAGCTGTACAGCGACCACGCGATGGTCGCCAGGATCATGAAGAGATCGCCCGGCACCAGCCGCAGCGCAAGCAGCTGATCCAGTGTGCCGCGGCTCAGCACCAGCAGCACGCCGGCGATCGACAAAGTGGCGCCGCCCACCTGCGTTCCCGATACCTTCGCATGGAAAAACAGGCGTCCGATCAGCAGCATCCATACCGGCATGCTTGCGGCAACCAGCGTGACATTGATAGGACTTGAACTCTGCAGTGCAAGGTATTGCAGTGCGTTGTACATGCCGATGCCGAGCAGGCCGAGCACGGAAAAGCGCCGCCAGTTCTGCCACAAGCCGCTTGCAGGACGATAGATGCGATATGCCAGCGGCAGCAGGATCAGCATCGCTATCGCCCAGCGCAGGAAATTCAACGTGATAGGCGGCACCATGGCATGCACCATCCGGCCGACGATGGCATTCCCCGCCCACAGCAGGGGCGGAACGATCAGCATGAGCGCAGTGGGAAGATTCAGCGGGCGATTCATAGGGAAAGACTATGGGTGAGCAGCGGGAAGCAACAAGGTTACTCGATTTCAAGAATTCACGAGCAAGGCTATCGGCCAGCAGGCCATCCCGGGTTTTTTGACCTGCATCATGCAAATTTCCTGGGTGGGCTCCTACCATCGAAATGAGCCGGGGTTGCCGGCATGAT
>DASVLM010000896.1:0-6810 GCA_036384875.1 Noviherbaspirillum sp. | reverse complement strand
TGCGATCGCACTATTGAACGAACCGGACGTCATCATCTGCGATGAGCCTACTACAGCTTTAGACGTGACCATCCAAGGCCAAATTCTTTACGAGATGCAGAAACTCTGCCGTGAATCCGGCACGGCCCTTATCTGGATTACGCACGATTTGTCGGTTGTCGCAGGCCTTGCCGATAACGTATGTGTCATGTACGCAGGGAAAATTATTGAAAGCGGCAGCGTCGCGGAAGTTCTGGAAAATCCTATGCATCCGTACACAATGGGTCTCATGGCATCCGCACCCTCGAAGAATCCGCGCGGCCAGCTCCTCTACCAGATTCCTGGTTCGACGCCTTCCTTGTTGAATCTGCCGAGTGGTTGCGCCTTTCGCGAGCGCTGCAACCGCGCAAGCTCTACATGTAAAAACGAACCTTTGGCCGAAACCCATGATGGACGCATGTTTCGCTGTTTTCATCCGACCGGCACAATCGGAGCACCACAATGAATGTCCAATTTGAGAATGCCACGCAGGGCGGACCGCTGCTGGAACTCTGCGGGGTCAGCAAGCGTTTTACAAAGCCGCTGGATGCAGCAGCCAAGATCGCACGGCTGCTCGGAGCATCCGTGCACGAGGAAACCGTGCACGCAGTGGATAACGTCGACCTGACGATCAAGCGCGGGGAAGTAGTGGGATTGGTTGGCGAGTCAGGGTGCGGCAAATCCACGCTGGGCCGCATGGCGGTCGGACTTCATTCGCTGTCTTCTGGTGTCCGCCGATGGAAGGGAGATCAGATTGATTTTCTCCCTGCGCCACAACGTCGCAAGCGGCAGCTGGGCATACAAATGGTATTCCAGGATCCGTATGCGTCGCTGAATCCCCGCCTACGGGTTCTGGACATCGTTGGCGAGGCGCCTGTCGTACATGGTTTCGTCGGGCAAGCTCAACAGCGGGAATATGTGGAAACGCTACTGAAGCAGGTCGGCCTTGATCCAGCGGTATCCCAACGATTTCCGCATCAATTCTCGGGTGGCCAGCGGGCGCGTGTCGGCATCGCGCGCGCCTTGGCAGTCAATCCTGAACTGATCGTATGCGACGAGGCTGTCGCGGCACTCGATGTGTCGGTCCAGGCGCAAGTCTTGAACCTCTTCATGACCCTGCGCGAGCAGTTGGAACTGACGTATCTCTTCATTAGCCACGACCTGAGCGTGGTGCGCCATTTGTCTGATCGCGTCGTCATCATGTATTTGGGGCGTGTTGTGGAAACGGGCCCCGCCGATGAAATCTTCGCCAGGCCGAACCATCCGTACACACAGGCATTGCTTGCGGAAGCGACGACCATGGAGGTGAAGAAAAAGACTTTTGTGGCGATCAAGGGCGAAATACCGTCGCCATTGAACCCACCTTCCGGTTGCCATTTCCATCCCCGGTGCCCCCACGCGATGGAAATATGCAAACAGCAACGCCCTGCGTTGGTTGAAATTGCGCCTATGCGGTTTTCTGCCTGTCATCTGAATGGAAGTGCATCGGTAGATCCGGGTTAATTTACAGATTCTCGGCGCCTGCTGACCAGATTTCGACGCAGGCAAAACCTTTCGTCGCCCACTGAAAATTTGCCGATTGCCTTGGAAAAGGCAATCGAGGGGGCGGCTTACGTCCGGATTTATTGACGCTTGGCGTCACGCCATATTTGGCTGAGTAAAAATCTCTATCGAGGAATTGCCATGATGAATAACGTCCACCCCAAAGAACCGTCAGTAAAGGCCGTAGAAATACTGCAAAAACTGATTGCATTTCCGACGGTATCCCGAGATAGCAATCTCGATCTCATCTATTGGATTCGGGACTATCTCGGCACCTTAGGCGTGCCGTGCAGGCTCACTTATGATGCAAGCGGAAAAAAGGCAAATCTTTTTGCCAGCCTCGGCTCAGGCAACGCCCCGGGGATCATTTTATCCGGCCATACCGATGTGGTGCCGACCGAGGGACAGGCATGGGATTCGGACCCGTTTAATGCGGTGATCAAGGATGGTGCGGTCTATGGCCGGGGTACTGCAGACATGAAAGGCTTTATCGCAGTCACGCTCGCGATGGCGCCGAAATTCATAGAAGGCAGTCATGACTTTCCCGTTCATTTCGCATTCTCCTATGATGAGGAAGTGGGGTGCCTGGGGGTGCGCGGTCTGATCAAGGATCTGCAAGATATTGGCTTGAACGCTGCCGGTTGCATCGTCGGGGAACCGACCAGCATGCAGCCGCTAAATGCCCACAAGGGAATGTATCGCTTTCGCTGCAGCGTGCATGGCAAGGAAGCGCATTCGAGTTATACACCGCTTGGCGTGAATGCGATCGAGTATGCGGCACGCGTCATTCATTACATCCGTAACGTTGCCGATGAACTCGCTGTAACGGAACCGAAGGATACGGCCTTCACGGTTCCTTACTCGACGATGCAGACCGGGCTGGTGCGAGGCGGACTTGCCGCCAACATCGTGCCGAAAACCTGCGAGTTTGAGTTCGACGTACGCACGATGCCAAATGCCAAGTGTGAGCCGCTCATCGACCGGATCAAGTATTTCGCTGACAGCCTTCTGCCGGAGATGAAAAAAGTCGATCCAAATGCGTCAATTGAGATTGAATGTATGTCAGCAACACCGGGCATGAGTATCGCGGAGTCGACGGACTTGGTACGCCTCGTCAAACGGCTCAGCGGCTCAGAGAACGTTTCAGCTGCGTCTTACAACACGGAAGCAGGACTGTTCCAGGAAGCGGGCATACCAACAGTGGTCTGCGGTCCGGGCGATATCGTGCAGGCGCATCGTCCGAATGAATTCGTATCTCTGGAGCAGTTGGCCAAATGCGAAGATTTTCTGGAAGCACTGATTAATTCGGCATCCGGCAAGATCGACGGGAACAGGCCTTGACGAAACGTGTTGTCAAAGGATCGCTGTTTGAAAATGTGGCAGACGTGAATTACGAACGCGTACTTAAGAAAATTGCCGCGCATGTCGAACCTTATGTCGGCAGCGGGCAAGTGGCCAGTTATATTCCTCCTCTGGCCAAGGTCGATCCGAAGCATTTCGGCATGGCTTTGTATACCCTTGACGGAAAGCTGCATGTAACTGGAGACGCACACATTCGGTTTTCGATACAGAGCATATCGAAGCTATTTTCGCTAGCAATCGCATTCAGTTTGCTTGGCGACGAAATCTGGGCGAGGTTGGACCGCGAACCATCCGGAACGCCGTTCAACTCGTTGGTGCAGCTCGAGGTTGAGCACGGCAAGCCGAGGAATCCGTTCATCAATGCCGGCGCGCTAGTGGTGGTTGACATACTTGCAAGCCACTTTGCACACCCCGAGCTTGCGGTCATGCAATTCATACGTCGGCTGGTCGCTGATGAATCTGTGGACATCGACCTCAAGATGGCGAAGGCTGAGCAGGAACTGGCGCATCGCAATGTCGCCATGGCAAATTTCATCAAAAGTTTTGGTAACCTGCGCAATCCAGTGGAAGAGGTTGTACGAAGCTATTGCCATCAATGTGCTATTGCCATGTCGTGTGCCGAACTGGCCGTGGCCGCATCGTTTTTGGCGAATCGGGGCGTTTGCACCACCCAGTCTGCGCAGATCGTCAATTCCGCTCAAGCCAGGCGTATCAATGCGTTGATGGCGACCTGCGGAACCTACGATGCCGCCGGTGATTTTGCGTATCGTGTTGGATTGCCTGCAAAGAGCGGCGTCGGCGGAGGCATTCTAGCGGTGGTGCCAGGAGTAGCTACCGTCTGCGTTTGGGCACCCGGTCTGGACGAGGCTGGAAATTCATTGGTCGGAACGATGGCCTTGGAAAAACTTGCCGAATTTACAGGCTGGTCAATCTTCTAAAACCGGCTATCGGAATGTCCAGGAAGCAGGCAGTTATGATCTGCTCGCCCGGTCCAATTTTGCAATGGCGCCACTATTCGGACCGTCCGGCGCCGAAATATATATTGCAGGATCAGACTTGCTATCCTGTTCATCCATAGAAAAGAAACGTCAATATCATCGCAGTGATCGACGGCATCCAATTCCAGGCAAACAACCTCATTCAGAATGCCGCAATGGAGGCTGCGCGCTTGTAAATCGCCCATGGATTCCCCAACCTCCCGGCGACGGGAAAATCCAGCTGTGTGATAGACTCAAAAAATGCTTCGACTCTGCAAGAAACTCCTGCTGTGGCTGCTGCTCGCCGTGCTTCCCGTACAGGGAATTGCCACGGCGGCAATGCTGTCTTGCGGCCCAGCAGAGCGTGAGAGCGCAGAGGCGCAGGCACATGACGTTGCTATGGCTTCGGCTGAGGCTGATCATGCAATGCATGCACATCATATGCACGCGACCTTTGCTGGCGACGTGTCTGCGACTAACCACACCACTGACCACGCCGCGCACCACATCGCCATGCATGATGGCGACCATCATTCGCATGGCAAGCACAGTCCGTCCAGCTCCTGCAGCGCCTGCGCGGCCTGCTGCATCGGCGCCGCGCCGCTGCCAGCCGGTGTGAACTGGGCGATGGCCCGCAACGGTTCCGAAGCGGTACTTGTCTCTCCCTCTCCCTTCATGACGGGCTTCATTCCCGCCAGCCTCGAACGTCCTCCCCGCAGCATTTCCTCCTGATCGCTGACGATCGCTGACGAATACCGCGCAGGTTCGATGCCTGGCGGCGGCGACATACCGGCGCCTGGCCTGCACGACCGGCGCCATCCAATCACTTCTTGCATCAACATGAAAAAACGAACTGAACGGCGTGCGCTCGCCGATGCGGGCAGATCGCTTCGCGCCAAGCCGATTGCCGCCGCGCTTGCCACACTGCTGCTTGCCGGTTGTGCAACGTTTTCGGCCGACGGCGGCATGGAATCCGTTGCCGCCAACGCCCGCGCACGGATAGGCGAGACCGGCGAAAACCTGTCGCGCCTGCAAACGAAAAGCGACATCGCCGCTGCCTACGCAGCAACCAAACAACTGCTTGCCAAGCCGCTCACTGCTGATGCCGCCATGCGAATCGCACTGCTGAACAATCGCGGCCTGCAGGCATCGCTGTCGGACTTCGGCATTGCCGAAGCCGACTTCGTGCAGGCCGGCCATTTGCGCAACCCCGGTTTGTCGTTCTCGCGCCTGCGCAATGGCGATGAGCTGGAAATCGACCGTAGCGTCATGTTCGACCTCGCCGGCCTGCTGACGATGCCGGTTCGTCGTGGAATCGAACGACGCCGCTTCGAGCAGGCGAAACTGCAGGCGGCAGCACAAGCGGTGCGCCTCGCCCGCGAAACGCGCAAGGCCTACTTCAACGCCGTTGCCGCGCAGCAGTCCGCCAATTACATGGAACAGGTCGCCGAGTCCGCCGAGGCCAGCGCCGAACTTGCGCGGCGCATGGCGAAGGCCGGCAACTGGAGCAAGCTCGAACAGGCGCGCGAGGAGGCGTTCTACGCCGAAACCATGGCGCAACGGGCGCGTGCGCGCCACAACGCCGTCGCCGCGCGCGAGCAGTTGACACGCCTGATGGGGCTCGACGGCAAGGACGCCGCATTCACCCTGCCGGATCGCTTGCCCGACTTGCCGAAGGTGCCGAATGAACAGATGAACCTCGAAGCAACGGCGATGAAGCAGCGCCTCGACATCCAGACGGCGCGGCAGGATACTGAGGCAACCGCCGGCGCGCTCGGCCTGCGCCGCGCAACCGGCTTCATCAACGTGCTTGACGCCGGCTATATCAACAAGAGCCAAAGCGGCAAGCCGCGCGCCAACGGCTACGAAGTGTCGCTCGAACTGCCGATCTTCGACTGGGGCAGCGCACGCGTCACAAAGGCGGAGGCGCTCTACATGCAATCGGTGCACCGCACCGCCGATACCGCCGTGCGCGCCCGCTCGGAAGTGCGCGAGGCGTACTCCGCTTACCGCACCGCATGGGAACTCGCCACGCGTTATCGCGACGAGATCGTGCCGCTGCGCAAAAAGATTTCGGACGAAGTTCTGCTGCGCTACAACGGTATGCTTGCCAGCGTATTCGAGCTGCTGACCGATGCGCGCGGACAGGTGGCAAGCGTCAATGCCGCCATCGAAGCGCAACGCGATTTCTGGCTGGCGGACACCGACTTGCAGGCTGCGGTGAACGGCGGCGGCGAGCCGACAACCATGCGCGCCAGGTCTGCCGGACCGGCGCTTGCCGATTGAAAGGGATGACATTGATGGTATCTCGCAGAGGATTCCTGTCGGGCGCGGCCACCATGCTCGGTGCCGGCCTGGTAACCAAGGCCGGCGCGGCGACGCTGCCGGAAGCGCCGGTGATGCAGACGGCTGCCACCCAGCCGCCGCTGGCGCCGCCGAACGGCCGCCCCTACAACCCGGTCGTCACGCTCAACGGCTGGACGCTGCCCTGGCGCATGAACAACGGCGTCAAGGAATTCCACCTGGTGGCGGAACCGGTCGAGCGCGAAATCGCGCCCGGCATGAAAGCGAAGCTGTGGGGTTACAACGGCCAGTCGCCCGGGCCGACGATCGAGGTGGTGGAGGGCGACCGCGTACGCGTGTTCGTGACCAACAAGCTGCCGGAAGTGACGTCGATCCACTGGCACGGCCAGCGCCTGCCGAACGGCATGGACGGCGTCTCGGGCCTCACCCAACCCGCGATTGCGCCCGGCAAGACCTATGTGTATGAGTTCGTCGCGCGGCGGGCCGGCACCTTCATGTACCACCCGCATGCCGACGAGATGGTGCAAATGGCAATGGGGCTGATGGGTTTCTGGGTTACGCATCCGAAGGACCTGGCGCAGCACAGGGTGGACCGCGATTTCGTGTT
>DASVLM010000895.1:0-3526 GCA_036384875.1 Noviherbaspirillum sp. | reverse complement strand
ATCGCCAGGGAGGGGAGAGGCGTGATCCTGTATTTGCGCCAGGAGGGGCGTGGCATCGGCTTGTTCAACAAAATACGTGCCTACGCATTACAGGACCAGGGCGCCGATACCGTGGACGCGAATCGCCTTCTCGGACTGCCTGATGACATGCGCGATTACACGATCGTGCGCACCATGCTTGACTTGCTGGGTGTTTCCGCAGTTCGCCTGATGACCAACAATCCGGCCAAGATCAAGGAATTGCAAAATCTGGGAATCACCGTATGCGAGCGAGTCGCATTGCATGCAGGGCGCAACGTGGAGAATGCGCGCTATATCGAAACCAAGATCCAACGGATGGGGCATTTGGCTGGTCACCACATGCATCTCTAATTTCCACGCTGGGCGACGACACGTTCAGCGATCCGGCCGAATTGCAGGATGTGGTCGATGCACCTTCGTCAAGCGAGAGCGGAAAAGCGCAGAGCCAGCTTCTCTTCGCGAAAATGATCGACGACGAAATCGACAAATACGCGCGTCTTCGCCGGCAGCAGGCTCTGTGCGGGAAAGTACAGCGCCAGCATGCCGGCGCATTGCGCAAGGTCTGCCGGCGTGTTGACCGGCGGCCGCTGATCAAGATATCGGGATGACGCCACCAACACCCGATGCGCTGGGCCTATGTCGCGGGCAACCACGCCGGGAGAAATATCGAAGCCGCCGCCGATAGCTGCATCGAAGTTTTCGAGGAATCGCTCACGCCTGGCTGGACGAATCCGGCTCTTTCAGCTCGGCGAACTTGGCCGCCATCGTCGGATTGCCGCGGGTGAGCTTCTTGATGGTCACGTCCTGCGCCTTGTCGTTGGCGAGACGAAGGTTGCGGTCAGTGCCGAGCAGGGCGTCTTTCGTCTTCTGCAGGTGATCGATCGACTTGTCGATTTCTTCGATCGCCGTCTGGAAGCGCCGCGAAGCCAGGTCGTAGTTCTTGGCGAACGCGGTCTTGAACGCGTCGAGCTCGCTCTCGAAGTTCGTGATATCGACGTTCTGGGCCTTCACGAGTGCAAGCTCCGACTTGTACTCGAGCGATTTCATCCCGGCGTTCCTCAGCAGGGTGATGATCGGGATGAAGAATTGCGGGCGAACCACGTACATCTTCGGATAGCGATAAGAAACGTCCACAATCCCGGTGTTGTACAGCTCGCTTTCCGGTTCGAGCAGGGACACCAATACCGCGTACTCGCAACCCTTTTCATTGCGGTCTCTGTCGAGCTCCTTGAAGAAGTCTTCGTTCTTCTTCTTGGTGGCGGTCTCGTCGTTCTCGTTTTTCATTTCGAACATGATGGAGACGATTTCGATCCCGGCCTCATCCATGTCGCGAAAGATGTAATCGCCTTTGCTGCCGCTGCGGGCGTCGTTGTCTTTTTCGAAATAAGCGCGGGGAAAAGCAGTCGGCCGCAGGCGATTGAACTCCGTGTCGCAATGCTGTTCGAGCGTTTCGCCGACCATCTTGGTCGAGAGGCGAACTTTCAAGTCTTTCAGGCGCTCGATCGCCTCGTCGCGGTCCTTCAGTTGCGTCTCGTACTTGTCCTTCAACGACTTTTCAGCGAGTTGTTTTTCCAGCACGACGCGCTCAAGGCCGTTTTTCAATTCATCCCGCTCTTTTTCAACCAGGCTCAGCGCCTCGGTAATCGCAAGTTTCTGCTGGATCTGGCCGGCATCCAGCTTGGCCTTCAGGCCCTGGATTTCTGCATCCTTTTCGGCTGCCGCTTTCTGCAGCTCGTGCAGGAGTTTGGCTTCCGCCAGTTGTGACGCGGTCTGTTTGTCGAGCCGCTCCTGCTTGAGTTGATTGGCGAGTGCGTCCCGCTCTTTCTCGACTGCGCCCAAGGCTTCCGCCACCGCCAGCCGTTGCGCCATTTCGCTTGCCTCGAGCCGGGCCTTGAGTTCCTGCAGCTCGGCATCCTTGGCTGCGGCCGCCTTCTGCATCTCGCTCGCAACCCTGGTTTGGGCGAGCTCGATAGCACTCTGTTTTTCGCGTTCGGCGATTTCAAGGCGCTCATGCAACTGCTGTTCAAATGCGCCGTCGCGGACCTGTTTCAGGATTTCCGCGTATCCCGCTTCGTCGATCTTGAATGCCTTGCTGCAGTGCGGACAGATGATTTCGTTCATTTTTCGAGCCTTCCCTTGCCGTCGGAATCCGGGTTTGATGACCGGGATATTCTTTTTGCGCCAGCCGGTATTCTACGTAGGGTCGCGTTGTTTCCGATGCCGACATCAACATTTTTCGTGCAGGCGAGGGTGTTCTGCAACGCCGGATTGCGGCGGCGAATGGGGCTGGGTCGCACCGTACAAATCCACGAGGGAAGGGCGCATGCAATTGCGGGTGAAGCTGTGCAAGGCAGTGATCGCCGGCGTGAAGGCCATACGCGAGGTGGACCCCGAAGCACGCATGATCCATATCGACCCGCTGGTGCAGTTCGTCGCGCCCCGCGACCGGCCCGACCATATCGAAGCGGCCAACCATGAAACCTACGTCGACACCTACATGGCGTGGGACATCCTGTGCTACACGAAGCCCCCGGAACTGGACGGCTCGATAGAGATACTCGACATCGTCGGCGCCAACAACTATTCCTTCGGCCAGATGGAATACCGCGAACACGGCCCGCACAAGGCACTGGACCCCGGCGACGATTGCATCAAGCCCCTGTGGGATCCGCTCTCCATCGTCTGGAACCGCTACAAGAGGCTGATGATCATCGGCGAGACCAGCGGCATGGGGCACGGACGCGCGTCATGGCTCAAGGACGTGATGGAAGAATTGCTGGCAGCCGTCTACGAGGGCATGGACTTGCAGGGCATCTGCCTCTTTCCCGCCGTCGATATGCCGGACTGGCACACCAGCCAATGGCCGCATAACGGCATCTGCGACCTGGAAGAGTGCGACGGCGATCTGATACGCAACTCGGACCAGGAATATGTCGACGAACTGCGGCGCTTGCAGAAGGAATTGAATCGCGTTACTACGCTGGATGAAGATCCGTTCAGCGATCCGGTGGAATTGCGGGATGTGATCGATGCGGCGAAGCGGCTTAAGGAAAAGCCGGGTGCGAATTGGTGTTAGACGTTGGCGTGAAGCGTTAGCGGAGCGACGCTTGAAGATCTATTCAAGGCGCTTGGCAATCAAGCTTGAACGGCGGCTATTCACCGACGCCACCGAAATCTGGGCCTGCCGAATCTTCCCTTAGATCCCCGGATCTTCCAACCGAGCCTTCAACCTCGGACCGGCGAAATCAAGAAATGCGCGCAGCTTCAGCGGCAAGATCCCCTGTCCGGTGTGAACAAGGCTGATGGGCCATGGCACCGGTTCGAACCCTTCAAGCACGGTCTTGAGCGCACCGGCACGTAACGCATCTGCTATCTGGTAAGACAGCACGCGAGTGAGGCCGACGCCGGCCACTGCCGCATCGATAGCAGCTTCGGCAGTGCTGACGGCAAGCCGTGAGCGGATGGGCACCTCGACCTCCGACTTGCCCGACATGAAGATCCAAAT
>DASVLM010000894.1:0-3219 GCA_036384875.1 Noviherbaspirillum sp. | reverse complement strand
TCGCTGACCACGTTCTCCATCGCCAACGACATCGCCAAGTATTTCGCCATCATCCCGGCGGCCTTCGTGACGACTTACCCGCAATTGAAGGCGCTGGACATCATGCACCTGACCAGCCCCTCGTCGGCCATCATGTCGGCGGTGATCTTCAACGCGCTCATCATCGTCGTGCTGATTCCGCTGGCGCTGAAGGGCGTGAAGTACCGCGCGGTGGGCGCCGCGCTGCTGCTGCGCCGCAACCTGCTGATCTACGGCCTCGGCGGCATCATCGTACCCTTCGTCGGCATCAAGCTGATCGATGTCATCCTGACCATCCTGCACCTTGTTTAAGGAGAACGGAATGAAATCCGTCTTTCGTCCCGCTATCATCCTGTTCGCCGCGCTCACGTTGATCTGCTGCGTGGTTTATCCCTACCTTGTCACCGGTATCGGCCAGGCGGCTTTTCCCGGCAAGGCCAACGGCAGCATCGTCATGCGCGGCGGCCAGCCGGTCGGGTCTTCCTTGATTGGACAAGCCTTCACTTCGCCGAAGTATTTCTGGGGCCGCCCGTCCGCCACCAGCCCGAAGCCCAATGACGCCACTGCCTCGGGTGGTTCCAACCTGAGCCCGGCCAACCCGGCGCAGGTGGATGCCGTCAAGGGCCGCGTCGAGGCGCTCAAGGCGGCCGATCCCGAGAACAAGGCCCCTATCCCGGTCGACCTGGTCACTGCATCGGGCAGTGGCCTCGACCCGGAGATCAGCCTGGCTGGCGCGTACTACCAAGTGCCGCGCATCGCGCGCGAACGCAAGCTGTCCGAAGACCGGGTGCGCAACCTGATCGACGAGAAGAAGGAATTGCGTTCGATCGGCTTTTTCGGCGAGCCGCGCGTCAATGTGCTGGCGTTGAATCTCGCTCTTGACAGCATGCACTGACCTGCATTCTTCCGTTCCCGTCCGAACGATAAAGCTGCGAGAATGGAAAACAAGACCGGAAAGGGATGAACGACTACGCCAATGCCACCGAACGACTACCAACGTCCCGACCCTGATGCCTTGCTGGCGCAGGTCAAGGAGCAGGAACGCCGCGCCGCGCGCGGCAAGCTGCGTATCTACTTCGGTTCCTCGGCCGGAGTGGGGAAGACCTACGCCATGCTGAACGGCGGCCGCAAGGCCAGTGAGGAAGGCAGGAAGGTGCTGGTTGGCATCGTCGAGACTCACGGCCGCACCGAAACGGCGGCATTGGTCGAAGGCCTGGAAATCTTGCCGCGCAAGGATATCGAATATCGCGGCAAGACCGTGACCGAATTCGACATCGATGCTGCGCTGGAATGCAAGCCCGACCTCATCCTGGTGGACGAGCTTGCCCATTCGAACGCGGTGGGGTCGCGCCATCCCAAGCGCTGGCAGGATGTGGAGGAACTGCTGGACGCCGGCATCGACGTCTATACCACGGTCAACGTGCAGCATCTCGAAAGCCTGAATGACGTGGTCGGCGGCATCACCGGCATCCGCGTATCCGAAACGCTGCCAGACAAGATTTTTGACGAGGCCGATGAAGTGGTGCTCATCGACATTCCCGCCGATGAATTGCTGGCGCGGCTGAAGGCGGGCAAGGTCTACCAGGAGCAGCAGGCCGAGCGCGCTTCGCGCAACTTCTTCCGAAAAGGAAATCTGATCGCGCTGCGCGAACTGGCGCTGCGTCGTACTGCGGAACGTATCGAGGATGACGTCCAGGCCTATCGCGTCGAGCAGTCGATCAGTGCTGTCTGGAAAACCGATACGGCGCTGCTGGCCTGCGTCGGGCCGGACGGCAGCGCAGAACATGTCATTCGCACCACGGCGAGGCTCGCGACGCAAATAAACGCGGAATGGCATGCGATCTACGTCGAGACGCCGCAGTTGCAGCGCCTGCCGGCGGCGCGGCGTGAGCAGATCCTGAAGTCGCTCAAGCTGGCCGAGGATCTCGGCGCGATCACTGCCGTGCTTTCCGGCGGTGACACGGCGCTCGAAATCGTGAATTACGCACGTAGCCACAACTTCTCGCGCATCGTGGTCGGCCGCAGTCGCGCGCAACGGTCCTGGCGTCAGCCGCTGTTCCGGCGCATTGCCGCTTATGCGCCGGACATCGACCTGCTGGAGACCGGGCGTGGCGAACGGCGTGAAGAACCACCGGAACCGCAGACGACGGAAACGCTGGAATCGGGGCTGGCCGAAACAGGAAGAAAGGGCGGCCACTGGCGCTATATATGGGCGGTCGGTGCCTGCATTGCAACGACGTTGATCACGCTGCCGATGCTGGGGCATCTCGATCTCGCCAACATCGTGATGCTGTTCCTGCTGACAGTGCTGCTGGTCGCCATTCGCTTCGGCCGGGGGCCGTCTGTCGCTGCTGCCTTCCTGAGCGTGGCCGCGTTCGATTTCTTTTTCGTGCCGCCGCGCTTTGCCTTTGCGGTGAGCGACCTGCAATATCTGGTGGTGTTCGCCGTGATGCTGGCCGTCGGCTTGATCAGCGGTCAATTGACGGCGGGCCTGCGCTACCAGGCGAGAGTGGCTGCATTGCGCGAAAGCCGGGCGCGGTCACTGTATGAATTTTCGCGCGCGCTGTCGACTGCGTTGCAGTCGGAGCAAATCTTCGAGATCACGCGCAATTTTGTGCAGCGCTCCTTCCGGTCGAAGGCCGTCGTGCTGCTACCCGATGAAAACGACCGGCTGCAATTGCCGGCGTCTGATGCGGTTGGCGTGCCGCATCTCTCGGTGCTCGATCTCGGCATCGCACAGTGGGCCTTCGATCGCGCAAAGCCGGCCGGCATCGGCACCGATACGTTGCCCGGCAATGCCTTCTTCTATCTGCCCCTGGTGGCGCCGATGCGCACGCGCGGTGTGCTGGCGATCCAGCCGGAGCATCGACGCTGGATACTGATCCCGGAACAGCGTCAGCAGCTCGATACTTTCGCGGCGCTGACCGCCATTGCGCTGGAGCGGGTGCATTACATCGAGGTGGCGCAGCAGGCGCTGGTGCGCATGGAATCGGAACGTCTGCGCAATTCGCTGCTGGCGGCGCTGTCGCACGATCTGCGCACGCCGCTGACTGCCTTGGTCGGGCTCTCCGAATCCCTGCTGCGAGCGAAGCCGCCGCTGCCTTCCTTGCAGAGCGAACTCGCGCAAGCGCTGCACGACGAGATGCTGCGCATGAGTCAGCTCGTTGCCAACCTGCTCGACATGGCACGCATTCAGAGCGG
>DASVLM010000893.1:0-5539 GCA_036384875.1 Noviherbaspirillum sp. | reverse complement strand
GGACGCGGCGTGATGCGGTCGACCATGGAATTGGGGAAGCTGGCATTCGCATCGACCCACGCGAGCAATCCGGTGTCGCCGCGCTGCTGGAGAAATTCACGCAAGGCAGCGCGGAAGCGTTCGCCGTTGCCGCGGATGTTGTCGCAGCACAGCAGGGTGATGGGGCCGGCGGCTGCGTCGCGCCGCGCCTCCAGGATCGCGGCCACAGCGCCGTAAATCGTATGCCGCGTTCCTTGATCGATATCAGCGCGCAGCTCCGGATGGGCCTTGTCCAGCGCATGGTTCTGGTCGGTGTAGTAGCCGGCTTCGGTCACGGTGAACGAGAGGATGCGCGTGGCCGGGTCGCGCCCGACGGCAATGGCCGCATGCAGGTCCGCGCTCCAGGGCAGGATGCGGGCAATGGCGCGGATGCGCTCGTAGCGGAATTCGCCATCCGGCGTCACCGTCTCCAGCGTGTATTCACCCTGCTGCGCGGCCAGGTCCTGCGTCAGCTCGCGCATATCGTCGCGGATATTGCCGGCAACGATATGCCAGCTGTCGATGCCGCCCTCGATGAGGCGGTTGATGTACCAGGCCTGGTGCGCGCGATGGAAAGCGCCGAGGCCGAGATGCAGGATGCGGTAAGTCACTGGTTTCACCATGTCAGCAGAAGGCGGAGCGGGTGGCGCGGCCCGCCGCGTCGAAGATATGCATGCGTTGCGGATCAAGGCGCAAGCCGATGCGGTCGCCGGGATGCAGCATGGCGCGCTCGGTGCTGCGGGCAACGAGTTGCAGGCCGTTTTCCAGGCGCGAATAGACCAGCGTCTCGGCGCCGAGCGATTCCACCAGATCCACGGTGGCTGGATAGCCGTCGCTTGCCTGTGTGCTGATATCCACGTTTTCCGGCCGGATGCCAAAGAAACCATCGTCCGGCAGGTTGGCCTGTTCCGGCGCACGCGGCAGGCCCGACAGCGGCAGCACATTCATGCGCGGCGTGCCGATGAATTGCGCCACGAAGCGGTTGGCCGGACGGTCGTAGAGCGACAGCGGCGAGCCGACCTGTTCGATATTGCCGTCGCGCAGGACGACCACGCGGTCAGCCAGCGTCATCGCTTCCACCTGGTCATGCGTGACGTAGATGGTCGTCGCACCCAGCTCACGGTGCAGGTTGGTGATCTCGACGCGGGTCTGGCCGAGCAGCGCCGCATCGAGGTTCGACAGCGGTTCGTCGAACAAAAACACCTTGGGCGCGCGCACGATCGCGCGGCCGATCGCCACGCGCTGGCGCTGGCCGCCCGACAATGCCTTCGGCGTGCGGTCGAGATAGCCGGTGAGATTCAGGATGGAAGCCGCCTTCTCCACCTTGGCGCGCATCGCCTCCTTGCTCTCGCCGGCCAGGCGCAGCGCGAAGGACATGTTCTCGAAGACCGTCATGTGCGGATACAGCGCATAGGACTGGAACACCATCGCCAGTTCGCGCTTGGATGAAGGCAGGTTGGTAATGTCGCGGCCGTCGAGCATGAGCTTGCCGCCGTCGACCGGTTCGAGGCCGGCGATCATGCGCAGTAGCGTGGACTTGCCGCAGCCGGAAGGGCCGACGAAGACGATGAATTCGCCGCGTTCGATCTCCAGGTTCACGCCCTTGATGGCATGGTGGGAATCGAAATACTTGTTGATGTTTTGCAGAGACAGAAAAGCCATGTTGTCCTCTCGATGTTTTCGATATGCGCCGTCAGTGTCGTGCTTACTTCACGGCGCCGAAGGTCAGCCCTTGCACCAGCTGCTTCTGGCAGAACCAGCCGAGCACGATGATCGGTGCGATTGCCAACAGCGAAGCCGCCGACAGCTTGGCCCAGAACAATCCTTCCGGACTGGAATAGGAAGCGATGAGCGAAGCCAGCGTGCCGGCATTGGCAGCGGCGAGGTTGAGCGACCAGAACGATTCATTCCATGCCAGCACCAGGCAGAGCAAGGCAGTGGATGCCATGCCGCCAAGGCTGAGCGGCAGCACCACGTGGCGGAACTCTTCGAAGACTGAAGCGCCGTCCATGCGGGCCGCTTCCAGGATTTCACGCGGGATATCCTTGAATGCCGAGTACAGCATCCACACCATGATGGGCAGGTTCGAGAGCGTGAACACGATTGTCAAGCCCAGCCTCGTATCGAGCAGGCCGGTCTGCTGGTAGAGCACATAGATCGGTACCAGCACGCCGACAGCCGGCATCATCTTGGTCGACAGCATCCACATCAGCAGGTCACGCGTGCGCCGCGTCGGGAAGAACGCCATCGAGTAGGCGGCCGGCGCGGCGATCAGCATGCCGATGAGGGTGGAGCCGACACTGGTCACGATGGAATTGCCTGCATAGAGCAGATAGTTGCTGCGTTCCTGCACGGTGACGAAATTCTCCAGCGTCGGCGAAAAGAAGAATTGCGCCGGCACGGCGATCGCCTGCAGTTCGGTCTTGAAAGCAGTGAGGCCGAGCCAGAAGATCGGGAAGAAGATCAGCAATGCGATCAGCCACGCGGCGACGGCGCGCAGGATCGGCGCCACGCGCACCGGGCGTGCCCGCTTGCGTGCGGGTGTATCGATGATGGGTTCGGTCTGGGTCAGGGTATGCATGGCCCGCTCCTTATTTGTCGAGGTTCTTGCCGATCAGGCGGATGAGGAAGACGGCCGCAATGTTCGCCAGCAGCACCGCGAACAGGCCGCCTGCCGATGCCACGCCGACGTCGAAGCTGGCCAGCGCCTGGCGGAAGATCAGGAAAGCGACATTCGTGGTGTCGAAGCCCGGACCGCCGCCAGTCGTCGTATAGATTTCCGCGAACACCGACAGCAGGAAAATCATTTCGATCATCACCACGACAGCAATCGCGCGGCCAAGGTGCGGCAGGTAGAGGTACCAGAACTGCTGCAGGTAGTTGGCGCCATCCATGCGCGCCGCTTCGAGCTGCTCGCGGTCCATTGATTGCAACGAGGTCATGAAGATCAGGCAGGCGAAGGGCAGCCACTGCCACGCGATCATCAGGATGATGGAAAACAGCGGATATTCGGAGAGCCAATCAATGGGCGTGATGCCGAAAAACTGGCAGACCTGGGCAGCCATGCCGTAGATCGGGTTCATGATCATGTTCTTCCAGGTGAGCGCGTTCACAGCCGGCATCACGAAGAAGGGCGAGATCAGGAGCACGCGCACGATGGCGCGGCCCGGGAAGGGTTCGTTGATGAGCAAGGCCAGCGCGATGCCGAACACCACGGTGATGCCCATGACGGAAAACAGCAACACCAGCGTGTTCTTCACTGCTGGACCGAAGGCGTCGTCGGTGAAGAAATACAGGTAATTGTCGATGCCGGTGAAGGCATGCTCGCCCGGCTCCAGCAGGTTGTAGCGGAGCAGGGAGAAGTAGATCGTCATTACCAGCGGCACGATCATCCAGACGAAGAGGGTCGCTACCGCCGGCGTCATCAGCAGGCGCGCTGTCAGTCGTTTCATGGGAGCCTCGGACACATCGGAGACCGCGCCGCGGTCATGCAAACAAACGGCGCGATCTCCTTCAGTTGCAGATTCAATTGCAGGTTCAGTTGCAAAGCAGGGGCTTGCAGCTGCGCTTACTTGTAATAGCCGGCCTTGTGCATGTCGCGGTCAGCCGCCTGCTGCGCAATCTCCAGTGCCTTGTCCACGCTCTGCTTGCCCAGGAGGGCGGCAGAAATCTGCTGGCCGGTTGCGGCGCCGATCGACTGGAACTCCGGAATCGCGGCGAACTGCACACCGACATACGGCGACGGCTTCAGCGTGCTCTGGTTGGGACGCGCAGACGTGATGGCCTTGCCCTCGGCAGCCGCAAACTTCGCGGCCTTCTGGAACTCCGGATTTGCATAGGTCGACTTGCGCGTACCGGTCGGCACATTCGCCCAGCCTTCTTCCTTCGCCACCAGGTTGATGTAGGACTTCGACGTTGCCCAGTTGATGAACTTCTGCGCCGCATCCTGGTTCTTCGAGCTGGCCGGAATCGCCAGCGACCATGCCCACAGCCAGTTCGCACCGCGCTCGGTCACCGCCACCGGCGATTGCGCAAACGCCACCTTGTCGGCCACCTTGCTCTGCTTCGGGTCGGTGACGAAGGACGCGGCAATGGTCGCATCGATCCACATGCCGCACTTGCCCTGATTGAACAGCGAGAGGATTTCATTGAAGCTGTTCGACGCCGAGCCGGGCGGGCCGTAGTTCTTCAGCAGGTCCACGTAGAAGTTCACTGCATTCTTCCATGGCTGGCTCGTCAGCTGCGGCTTCCATGACATGTCGAACCACTGGGCGCCGAAGGAATTTGCCATCGTGGTGAGGAAGGCCATGTTGTCGCCCCAACCCGGCTTGCCGCGCAGGCAGATGCCATACACGCCGTTAGCCGGGTCGTGGATCTTCGCGGCCACTTCCTTGATGTGATCCCAGGTCGGACGATCCTCGATCGTCATGCCGGCTTTCTTCACGAGGTCGGAGCGATACATGATCATCGAGCTCTCGCCATAGAAGGGCGCGGCGTACAGCTTGTTGTCCACGGACAGGCCGGCGCGAATGGTAGGCAGCAGATCGTCAGCATCATAGTTGGCATCCGGCTTGATCTCGGCCAGCCAGTGCTTCTTGCCCCAGATCGGCGTCTCATACATGCCGATGGTGATGATGTCGAATTGACCACTGCCGGTCGCGATGTCGGTCGTCACGCGCTGGCGCAGCACGCCTTCTTCGAGCGTCACCCATTTGAGCTTGATGTCCGGGTTCTGCTGCTCGAAGTATTTGCCGAGCTTTTGCATCTCGATCATGTGGCCGTTGTTGACGGTAGCGATAACGAGATCAGTGGCAGCGAAGGCGGCGGATGAGGCGCACAGGCCCAACCACACCGCGCTCTTGGCGATGATGTTCATATGATGTCTCCAGTCCTTGAATGATTTTTGTACTGCTGGAATTCATGTTAACACCGGGGTTTTTGGCTACCCAATACTTGGCAACCAAACTTGTGTACTTTTTTGCAGATCTGGATACCAGCAACAACAACCGGCAGCACGAGAATGCATGGAGGTCCGGTATTGCGAAAGCCGCAACCAAGACAAGCAGTACGCACGCATGATGGTATGCATACTGCGGTTTGCGCTTGTCCAAACGACAACCGGCCGGCACGAAACACAAGGTCTCGTGCCGGCCGGGCGGGATTGCGACGACGTGCTACAGCGCTTACTTGTAGTAGCCCGCCTTGCGCATTTCACGGTCGGCGGCGGCCTGCGACAATTCAAGCGCCTGGTCCACGCTGATCTTGCCGAGCAAAGCAGCAGACATTTGCTGACCCACTGCGGCGCCGATCGACTGGAACTCCGGAATCGCGGCGAACTGCACGCCGACATATGGCGACGGCTTCAGCGTGCTCTGGTTAGGACGTGCAGACGTGATGGCCTTGCCCTCGGCAGCCGCAAACTTCGCGGCCTTCTGGAACTCCGAATTTGCATAGGTCGACTTGCGCGTACCGGTCGGCACATTCGCCCAGCCTTCTTCCTTCGCCACCAGGTTGATGTAGG
>DASVLM010000892.1:0-13765 GCA_036384875.1 Noviherbaspirillum sp. | reverse complement strand
CGCGGCGGCTGCTGGCCTTGCCCACTGCCTTGACCTTGCGCCTGCGTGCCGACACGGATCTTGAAGACCGACACTACCTCATGGCCTTCCGAATCGCGCGCTACGACCTTGATGGAGACCTCGCCCCTCACGCCCGGCGGCGGGTCGACGATGAACTTGCCGCTGCGTCCGTCGAATGCCACCCAGTTGGGCAAGGGCTGTCCGTTTGCCTGCTGCGCCGACAGCTGCACCGATGCATTCGGGTTGGTATGGGCGAAGGCATCGGGCGGTATGCTGATCTCCGCGCGGCTCGTCGATTGCACGACCTGGTCGCTGATGCCTCGGTTCAACACCAATCCGTCCCCACCCAAGCCGGACGATGGAGCTACCACGACCTGGAAACTGCTTCCGCCACCCTGTGTCAGGTTGACCGGAGTCGTCCGGCTGCTGTCTGAGGTGGTGTCGACGACAGGCGGACGTGCACCGGTAAAGGCAAGACCTGTCGATGCAGTGAAGCCAGTGCTGATGGCAGCAGTCGAATTGCTGATAGTCGATTGCAGCGCAGGCGGCAGGAACGTCGTCGTGGGTGCCGGAGCCGGGCTCGGCGCGTTGACCGGCGACTGTTCGACGGGAGGCGTCTGGCTTCTCGCCGGGCCATCGGTACTTGTGACCGGTGCCGGTGCCGGCGTCGGCACCGGCGGCGGAATAGGCACTGGTACTGGTGTTGGCAGAGGCACCGGGGCAGGAACCGGTACCGGTACAGGCACTGGCACCGGTACAGGCGTCGGAACGGGAACCGGCACCGGGGTCGGTGCAGGCACCGGAACTGGCACAGGCGCGGGTACCGGTGTCGGTACTGGCACCGGTGCCGGAGCCGGCGGATCGACGATCGACAGATTGCCGGACCCGGCCGAGGAATTCCCCGCTGCATCCGTAACCGTAGCCGTGACACTGTAGGTGTTGCCCGTGGTGAGCGGCCCAAGGGTGCCACTGGCCGGTGTAGCAGTTGAGAGGCTCAAGCTCCAGTTGCCGCCGTTGGGCGTGACGCTGTAGGTCGCGCCGTTCACGGCAACCGTCATTGATTCGCCGGCGGTCAGCGTCGCGGTTCCCGAGAGAACCGGCGCAGTGTCGCTGGTGCTTTGAGCAGTGACTGTCGGCGTGGTCGGGGCAACGGTATCAAGCGTGTACGCCTGGCTGGCGATGGTTCCGTCATTGCCGACGCTATCGGAGACCTTGAGCTTCAGCGTGTTGCTGCCCGTCAGCGTGACGCCGTTCCACGTCAGCGTGGTGCCGGAGACCTTGCTGGTGATATTGGTCCAGGTCGTGCCGCCGTCAAGCGAGCCGTAGACCTTGTCGGTGCCGGCCGGCGCGCCGCTCAAGGTGGCCGTGATGGTTTGCGACGCGGTCTTGGTAATGAAGTCAGTGCTGCTGGTGCCGGTGTCGCTGGAAAGTGCCAGGTTGCTGAAGGTGACTGTCGGCGGCGTGGTGTCGATGACGATGTTCTTGTTGGCGCCGAGCGAACCTGCAGCACCCGGCGTGGCGAGCGTGAGCGTGGCGTCCTGGTGCGAACCGCCGCTGTCCTTGATGGTGCCGCCGTTCAGCGCAAGCGACCCGGTGGCGCTGTAATCGAGATCGGCGGCGTTCTGGCTTGCGCCTACGGTGTAGGTGAAGACCAGCGTCGTGCTGCCCGAGCCGCTGGTGTAGGTAGCCGTGCCGCCGCTGCCCAGCGCGATGCTCGGCGTCCCGCCGGTCGTATCCACCGTCACGGCCGTGCTGAAGGTGACGGTAATCGAGACGGTATCGCCTGCCTTGTAGCTGCCGTCGGCGGTGGTGGACGTAACATCAGTGACCTTCGGCGTCGAGCCGTCGACATTCACCGATGCGGTACTGCCCACGCTGTTCAAAGTGAGCGTGGCATCGTTTCCGGCCGCGTCCTTGATAGTGCCGCTATTGGCGCTCAGCGCACCGACGGTGATACCGGTCGAATCCATTTCCCCGCTGGCAACAGTATGGCGGAAGACCAGCGCGCTCGTTCCCGATCCTGACAGGTAAGTCGCATAGACCGTTCCACCAGTGTCGAGCGTGAGGGCGATGCGCGGCGTGCCGCCGCCGGTATTTACCGTCACCGCTTCGCTGAAATTGACGGTGAAGTCGAGATTCTGGTTGGTGTAGTAGGTTGCATTCGCCGGGACCGACACCGAATCGACGGTAGGTGCGGTCGTGTCTACCAGTACGCTGCTCGTTGAGCCGACGCTATTGAGCGTCAGGGCCATGCTGTTGCCGGCAGTGTCCTTCAACGTGCCATTATTCGTTTGCAGCGCGCCGACAGCGATGCCGTCGGTATCGGCATCACCGGACTGGACGGCATAGGTGAAGACCAGTGCGCTGCTGCCGGAGCCGGATGCATAGGTTGCGTACACCGTTGAACTGCCGATGGTCAACGCAATGCGTGGCGTGCCGCTGGAGGTATCCACCGTCACCGCCTCGCTGGCATTGACGGTGAAGCTCAGCGTGTCGCCGGATTTGTAGCTGCCGTTGGAAGGCACCGACACGGACGATACCGTTGGCGCAGTGGTATCGATGGTTGCCGCCAGGCCGGACGACGCCGAAGAGACGTTGCCCGCGGCATCAGTCGCCTTGGCAGTCACGGTGTGGCTGCCCTCGGACAGTGCCGACGAAGTGATCGACCAGTTGCCACCGGCTGCGGTCGCAGTACCCAGCACAGTCGTGCCGTTGGTGTCGTACAAGGTCACCGTGCTGCCCGACTCGGCCGTACCGGTGAAGGTCGGCATGGTGTTGCTGGTGACGTTGTCGCTGGTCGACGTGCCTGTGTCGGTACCGCTGGTCATGTCCGGCGTGGACGGCGCGTTCGGCGCGGTGTGGTCCAGCGTGTAGGTCGAGCCGGAGGTGTAGCCGCTCATGATGTCGACGTTGGTACCGTTCTTGATGCCGGTGCCGCTACTGTTCAGATCCAGCCGCAAGGTGCCGTCGCCGCTCAGGGTGTCGACGGTCACCGTATAGGTCGAGCCGCTACCCGAGACGCTGGCGATGCTGCCTGAAGCTGTTCCGGTAGCGGTCAGTGCGAAGTCGCTGGCATCGACACCGGTTACCGATTCGCTGAAGGTGACGGTGTACTGGATCGATGTCGCGCTGGTACTGACAGTGCCCGATGCGCCGCCGGCGCGCACGATGGAACTCACGCTGGGCGCGTCAACGATGGTGATCGTGAACGCCTGATTGGCGACGTTGCCGGCCGCATCGGTGGCGGCTACGTAGATCTTGTAAGTGCCTGCGGTCATCGAGGAGCCGCCGACCTTCAGCGACGTGCCGGAGATCGTGAAACTGCCATTGTTGGCGTCGTTGGTGCCATTGCCCGTCGCAAGGCTGTAAGTGATGGCCTGGCTGTCGGTGGCAGACAGCGTGGCAATCGTCGATGTGCTGGTGGCGTTTGCCGAAGCGACAGTGGTCGCGCTCAGGCCGATACCGGTTGGTGCGGTGGTATCGATGGTCACCACCAGGCCGGACGAAGCTGACGAGGAGTTGCCGGCCGCATCGGTCGTCTTGGCTGTGAGAGTGTGGCTGCCGGAGGACAGCGTCGATGAGGTGATCGACCAGTTGCCGCCGGTGGCTGTTGTGGTGCCCAGCACTGTAGTGCCGTTGGTGTCGTACAAGGTTACCGTGCTGCCCGATTCCGCGGTGCCGGTGAACGTCGGCGTGGTGGTGTTGGTGATGTCGTCGCTGCTCGATGTACCGGTATCGGTGCCGCTGGTCATGTCGGGCGTCGAGGGCGCGCTAGGTGCGGTATGGTCCAGCGTGTAGGTCGAGCCGGAGGTGAAGCCGCTGGCGATGTCAACATTGCTGCCGTTCTTGATGCCCGTGCCGCTGCTGTTGAGATCAAGCCGTAGCGTTCCATCGCCCGAGATCGTATCGACTGTCACTGTGTAAGTCGTACCGCTTCCCGAAACGCTGGCGATAGCGCCTGATGCAGCGCCGGTTGCCGTCAGGGCAAAGTCACTCGCATCGACACCGGTCACCGATTCGCTGAAGGTAACGGTGTACTGGATCGAGGTAGCACTGGTGTTGACGGCGGACGAAGCACCGCCAGTGCGCACGATGGAACTGACACTGGGTGCATTGACCATGGTGATGGTAAAAGCTTGGTTGGCCACATTGCCCGCTGCATCGGTGGCGGCAACGTAAATCTTGTAGGTGCCGGCGACAAGTGACGAGCCCCCCACCTTCAGCGAGGTGCCGGAGATCGTGAAGCTGCCGTTGTCGGCGTCGTTGGTGCCGTTGCCACTTGTGAGGCTGTAGGTGACGGCCTGGCTATCGGTGGCCGACAGCGTGGCAATCATCGAGGTACTGGTGGCGTTCGACGACGTGATGGTGGTCGCGCTGAGGCCAAGACTGGTTGGCGCACTGGTATCGATGGTGAACAACAAGCCGGACGACGCTGAAGAGACATTGCCCGCTGCATCGGTGGCCTTGGCCGTCACAGTATGGCTGCCTTCGGACAACGTCGACGAGCTGATCGACCAGTTGCCGCCGGTCGCCGTCGCCGTACCCAATGCCGTCGTGCCATCGGTATCGTACAGCGTAACAGTGCTGCCGCTCTCGGCCGTGCCGGTAAATGTCGGTGTCGTGTTACTGGTGATGTTGTCTGTATTCGATATGCCGCTGTCGGTACCGCTGGAGAGATCGGGCGTGGAGGGGGCACTTGGCGCCGTCGTGTCCAGCGTGTAGGTATGCGTGTAAGCCGTGCTGCTGCCGCCGCTGTTGGTCACGCGCGCTTCGAAAGTACCGCTGCCGGAAAGTGTTGTGGTGGCCGACCACGATGACGAACCGGTGGAGTAGCTGCTCGCGTCGCTCCACGTTGAGCCGCCGTCGTAGGACACTTCGACCTTTTCGTCGCTTGCCAGGTTGGCGCTCAAGGTACCGCTGATGGTTTGCGCGGCAGTCTTGGTGATGAAGTCAGTGCTGCTTGTACCTGTGTCACTAGACAGGGAAGCCGTCGAAACCGTGGTAGTCGGTCCTGAATTGATGTTCGAGACGATGATATTGTCAATGTAGGGTGAGAAGGTCCCTACGGTGCTGAATGTAATGCGGAATCCGTAAATGTTCGAAAAATCCGAGTTCGCACTTGTGTTGGCGGAGGTGGTGAATATATTGGCGGAGGAAATTGTCGTGGCAACCTGCGAACCTACCAACGCGCCCGAGGAGTCCAAGGCTTGGACGTACATGGTCACCGCGGTACCAACCCTGACGTCGAAACTGGTCAAGTTGAATCTGAACGATTTGCTATTGGAAACGATATCGATGTAATCGAGGCCTCCCGCCTGAAGCCGAATCGATGTGTTGTCTCCCGAACCAAAACCGGCAGAGTTGATTCCTCGGATCGCAAACGTCGAAGTGTTGGTGCTGGATGAGGCGGTAACGTCCCAACCCGATCCGGCAATATTGGTCTGGGTCAATGTGGTTGGAGTTGAGTAGCCCGAAGATACGGCTTGATAAGTTGTCGTAACGGAAATCGAAGAGAAATTGGTGGTGGTCGATGCGGTCGTCAGTAAATCTTGGTAATCCCGAACGGAAATCGCATCGACCGAGATGGTTCCCGTCCTGTTTTCGAGTGTCCAGTTGCCGCCCCGGTCGGCAGAGCCCGTGGCATCCGCTGAAGCGGCGACATCAGCACCAGTGCTGGCTGCGAGGTCACTAATAAATTTCTGGCCATCGGAGTCCGCAGCCACCGAACAGCCATACAACAGGAGGTCGCCGCCCGCCTTCAGCGCGTGGCCGACTTCGGCTAACTCGGCTTGAGTAAGTGAGTCGGTGAGACTGGCGTCCGTGACAATGTTGGTGCCGAGTTTGATCGCCCCATCAGTTCCGTGCGAAAGAACATGAATGGCATCATAGTCGCTTTGGGTCGCGGCCCAGCGGGCAATCTGTGCAAGACCGTCCTGGCTGCCATCGAATTCGACGATTGCAACTCCATCGCGAATCCCAGCTTCAAGGGTCTTGTAGTCCTTGACCGAGGTGTCAATGATCGCAACTTCTTTCCTGCCATTGTCTTTTGACGGATCAGCGGTGCGCACTTCGACAGCGGCAGGAATGGCCGCGATCCTGGCAAGGGCAGCGGCATCGGCCGCAACATGAGCTGCATCGGAAACTGCGGCGCCATCGAACATGAACCGCTGCTCCAAGGCGAGAGGCATTGGTTTGCGTCGGTTAAGGCGACGGCCTGGAACGGCAGCAGCTTGGTCAGAAGTGTTTGACAACGTCTCCGACAGTCCGAGAGCAATGTTGGAGAGACGATTGGTTTTCATGAAACACCTCAGAATAAGGAAGCCACCATTTTACTTCGATGTTGCGAGCCGTTTTTACCAGCGCATTTGCCCGGCCCGCATTACAACAATACACCGCCTCTGCTCGCCCGAACGCGACGGGAAATCGTCCGATTACCCGCCGCGTCGAAGCGACTCACCGCGATTCACTGCGACTCAACGTGGTGAAGGTTTTCAACATCAGGGACGCGACGGATAAATACCGCTGGTGGCAATAATGTAATTCATCGTCATGGACGGTTGCATAGTGCTGAGCATTACCGGCACCGCCACTTGCACCGGCAACGGCTGCCCGTTTCCGGTATTGGCGACGGCGACCGAGCCGCCCCCACTTGGGACCGATACACTGAACGGCTTCAAGGTGGTAGTCGGATTATCAGAACTATATGTGGCAATGGGATCAGGCCCCTGGCTTTGCGCTTGAGCCAAAGACACGTTCGAACCAGGCACATCTGTCATCGAACCGGAACTGGGGTTGGGCACAACCGGAATCCCGAGACTGACGGCGGCGGAACCGCCACTTGGGCTGAAGGTCGCCGAATGGGTATGGGACGGTAGATTGTTGATGGTGATCGTCGCCGCGCCAGCTCCGATAGCGGTGGTCGAAGCGGTGGCGGAACCGGCCGTGACACCGACCGAAGTGATGGTTTGTGTTCCCATCGGCACCCTGTTGCGCAAGTCGGGTAACGCAAACGAAACGCCGGGAGTTCCACCATAAGTATTGCCGATGATGGAATAGAGCGCCTGGTTTTGGTTGACATTGATAACGGTGCCGTCGCACAGCGCCCAACCCTCCGGTATCCAGGGAACGGGCCAGAGGATGATTTGCCCAAGAATAGGATCCATTTTTTCTCCTTGTTTAGTGAAATTTCTCTTGCGAGACTGGATAGAACAGATTGAGTCTCATAGTGACCCAATCATGGCAGCAAAGGAACAGCAACGGTATATGATGGCGTTGCCATTGCTCTTGCATTTGAAAATAAAGTAAGCACGCTATGTACGCTGACATTCATCTACGTCCCACCGTGCCTGCCGACAGGCCGTTCTGCCTCCACCTGTTTAGTCTGATTCGAACCGATGAAATGCAAGCCGGACATTGGGAACCGGCGATGCGCAATCATTTCATGGAAATGCAGTTCACTTCGCATGAGGCACATCTGCGTCAGGCCGGTGAAGTGGATGACCGGATGATCGTTATGAGTGACCAACCGGATGCGCAGCCAATCGGCCGCATCGTTGTTTTTCGTCGAGAGAGCGAATTTCATGTCGCAGATCTCAGCTTGCTTCCGGAATTCCGGCAACGCGGTATTGGCACCCATCTATTGACCAGTCTGCAGGAAGAGGCACGCATTCGTGGACTACCTCTCCGCTTGTACTGCCTGCGCACCAATCCGGCAGTCGATCTATATCGGCACCTGGGTTTCCGGGACGAAGGTCATGGCAAGGGTGTGCATATCTTGTTGACCTGGCATCCTGACTTCGCGGACTAGCGCCGGCATCCGCACCTTGCTCTGGCACGTATCCCGTTTCATTCCGCCATTCAGCGCGCCACATCGGGGATACCGATCGGCCAGCGTTTGCGGCGCAGGGAGACGACGTTGTTGATGAATTCTGGATAATCCAATCCGGCGGGCCACAACAAAGGCAGGGCGATGCGATCGTCGATGCAGCGCCGTACCGCCTCTTTCCATTGCGCGGCATCCGCGCCGGATTGCGGCGATTGGCCGGCCAAGGCATGGATACATAATTCCTGCCCCCAGAAATAAATACTCCCGGCGGCGACATTGGCCTGCATGCGGCGCACGTCGTCCAGCGTCTGAGGCTCTTCAAGGGTGCGCCAGATATCCGCGTAAAGAAAATCGACCGCTTCGCCGGGATGCCATTCCAGGGCGTCGGCTTCAATGATGCGAATCTTGTCCGTGATTTCCGCGTTCAAGCCTTGCAGCACCTTTGAATGAGCAAAGAGGTTTATCACCGCCGGGTCGCGTTCGATCACGCTGACGCGCCGCACCGCCGGATTGAGGGCGATATTGACTGCCGCCCAACCCATGCCCAATCCCATCACTGCAGTATGTCCATGGGCATGGCGGCAACCGAGTTCCTGGCTTTCGATCTCGTGGGGCGAGAGCGACATCCAGGTATCCCAGGTTTGCCCATCACCATTGCGATCCCGCAGGAGCGCCGGCATCTTCCAAGTCGCGCATACACCGCTGTAGTAACCATGGTCGATGGAAAATTCGCCACGAACCAATCGCCATCGTCCGATAACGCCATCCACGTAACTCGGCATGTGCAGATCGGTTGAAAAGAATGGAATGTTCAACGTTGAAGCCAATTGCCGGGCCATCTCGATAGTCATCATGCTGTAGCGGTGAGGTTTCCAGGTAAGTGCATTTTTCGTGATTGAGTTGTCTCTTGAGCAGCAGATGCCGGAAAGGAAATTTGCTCTCTCGCAAGCGAGATAAATGCAGGGAGTTATCGAACATCAGTTTTTATAATCGGCACTGCACAGTCAATCCCATATTCATAGGAGTGCCACTGGAACAGGAAGAAGATATGACACGAATATGCAAAGCATGAAGCAGAAAAGCGAATGATTTTGCCGACAATTCCTTCATACCTCTTACTCCTTGGACGGATAGACTTTGGCGCCGACGTGAAAAGGCACATTTTGCGGTCACGATAATTATTCGCCTTGCACCATGTGGCCCTTTTAGACAAATTTGATTTCCGCGCTGAATGTATTTTTCCCCTTGATGTCGAAGATCATCGCCTCTGCGTCACCACAACAAAAGTCAAGTTTTTTATTCCGAGTAAAGGTAATGTGTCCGTTATCTCACCGACTTCCGAAAATTTTTATTGCGACCTGTTGAGCAGTATCCTATTAAAGATCAACAGCTCCCTCATTCCTGGCATGAAACCAGCATCCTCCCGGCTTGAAGTCCAGTTTGTGACTGACAAGGTAGAAGAAGAAGAGCGCGTATCTGCACATTCGCTTTCTTCCATCGAATGGATGAATCGCGGGAACGCGCTTTTCTCCAATGGCGATATCAAGAGCGCGGAAGAATGCTATTGCTCAGCCCTGCAAGTGCACCCTTCCCATGCGGAAGCCATGGTCTGCCTTGGCGTCGTGCGTGCCGAACAGGGGCGCTTCGCGGAGGCGGAAAACGATTTTCGAAACGCAATTCAGCACGATGCAAACTGGTGGCTGCCCCAATACCACCTTTTCAACCTGTTCCTGAAAACTGGCCGCCAGACCGAAGCAAAAATCTACGGGAAGAAAGCGGCGGAGCTCAATCCTTCGATGTTCGAAATATTTTGGCAGCTGGGTGTGCTGGACATGTATGCGGAAAACTGGAGCGCATCTCTCCAGGCATTCCAACGTGCGCACCAGCTTGATCAACAACACCGGGAACTCGTTAGCAATATTGGCAGTTGCCTCATGAAGCTGTCACGCTATGAAGAAGCTTATGCGGCGTTCCAGGAAGCCCTGCTCCAGAAAGAGACTGCCGAGACGCATCTGTTCGCCGGAATTGTTTGCGACGAACTTAAACGTGAAGCGCAGGCAGTTTTTCATTATCGGAGCGCAATCCGGCTTCATCCTGAAGCGCATACCGCACACTATCAATTATCGTTTCTATTGCTGGCCAGAGGAGATTTCAAGAATGGATTTTCTCATTTCGAACATCGACTTTATGCCGATGTAAACATACTTGGACTGTTGAAAGGACAGGCATTCATCAAGGTATTTGGGAATCAACGCTACTGGTCCGGTCAGTCATTGGTCGGCAAACGCTTGCTCGTTATCACCGAACAAGGACTGGGCGATTCCATCATGATGATGCGTTACATGCCATTTATAAAAGAACGGTATGGCGCAAGCCGTGTAATAGTCAGCTGCGACACGCCATTGCTTGAATTGTTCAAGAGCTTGCCTGGTATCGATACCGTGCAAGCAGATTCGATAGCGATCGAGCGAGAAGGGTTTGATTATTTCTGTATGGCGTTGAGCTTGCCGGCAATTTTTGACACGACCGCCGAATCGATTCCAAAATCTCCTTATATCAGGGTCCCGCTGTCTTCCCGCGCACGCTGGGATGTGCGCATGGCAGAACTGAGCGGGTTGAAGGTAGGCTTGGTTTGGGCCGGCGGCAAATTTTTTGACAAAGATGCGATCCGCAGTATGTCGCTTGGGATGTTCGAATCTCTTTTTTCCTTGAAAGGCATCACCTGGGTAAGTCTGCAAAAAGGGGAAGCAGCCGTGAGTTTGAAAGACAAGCATTATCCTGTTCTCGACTGGATGGATGAATGTCAGGATCTGATGGACACTGCCTCACTCATCACACATCTCGATCTTGTCATTGCAGTCGATACCTCGGTTGCTCATCTGTCAGGAGCACTTGGCTGCCCAACCTTGCTCATGAACCGATTTGACAGCGACTGGCGTTGGCAATTGTCAGGCGAAGAGTCGCCGTGGTACACACGAATGCGAATTATCCGGCAAACCGAGCGTGGCGATTGGCAAGGTGTGATCGGTCGATTGAGAGATAAGCTTTCCGAGTTGTTATCTTCGCCAGCACAAGCACCCAGCCTGTGATTCAAAAAAACTGAGGTAGCCGATTTTATCAATCAGCCTGGAATTGAAGAATCACATCCATATCATATTGATGTGCTTCATTTCCTGTCCTGTGTACCGCAGCCCTGAAACGCTTACTTCCCGCCAGGCGACGTCATCAACACCTTCCCGCTCATACCCGCAATCAGCTCATTGAACTTGCCGTCGATGACAGCAGACACCTTCACCGACTGGCTCACGGGATCGACCCTCGCACCAATGCGCTGAACCTTGGCCGGATAGGTCTTGCCGGTTTCATCGATCGCCACCTGAAAGGCAAGGTTGGGCTTGAGCCACACGAGCCATTTGCTGGGCACGATGAATTCCAGCTCCAGAACGGAGTCATCGAGAATATCGAGCAGCGGCTGGCCGGGTTGCACAAACTGTTGTTCGCGCACACGCTGTTCCGCCACGCGTCCGCTGAACGGCGCAGCGACATGGCATTTCTCCAGCGAGATGTTCATCAGCGACACTTCGGCGCGTGCCTTGTTCGCTTCGGCCTCCGACACTTCCAGCTCGACCTTGCCGATCGAATTCAATTCGGCCAATCGCTTGTTCGCACTGAACATGCGATCAGCGGCGGTCTGCGCGGCTTTGGCCTTTTGCAGTTGTGCCTGCTGCAGCGAACAGTCGAAAGACACCAGCGCCTGACCCGCGCTGAAGCGACCTCCCTCCGCTACGCTGATGCGGTTGATCTTGGCGCCGATTTCTGCGGCGATCGTGGTGTAGCGGCGCGGCGCGAGCTGGGCGCGAATATCCTGCTTTTCCAACGCGGGCCGCGCGGCTGCGGAAGGCACCGAAGGCGCGACAGCAGAGGCGTTGCCTTGCGCTGCGATGGCGATATCCATGATCGACGCGCAAGAGACAGCAAGCAGGAATGCTTGTTCGGCGCGCTTGCGCCAGGTGCGGGATATCTTCAAAGCCACGTGTCGTCCATCCCTCATTTGGCGGCAAGCGTGATGAAGTCAGCCGTCTTCAATGCCAGCTTCGGTTGATTTGCACCTTGCGATACCTTGCCGGGTGCTGGTGCAGGCTTTGCAGGCGCCTGATCCACTTCACGCTTCCACTGCTGCATCGATGCACCGACTTCTTTGGTTAGCGCATCCAGCGAGAGATCGCTTACGCTGCCGATTGTCGGTTCGAGACCCATCGTCGCCTGCAGCTTGCCGCCCGCGCTCTGCACCTGCGACAGCGACTGGTAACGGCGCAGCAGACTCAGGATAGCCGTTGTGCTGTTGGCGACCTGTTCCAGCTTGCTCTGGGTTTCCGCGTTCTCGCGGTTTTTGATGTGCTCGGCGATCTTGGCGTCGGCCTGCCACACTTGGTCGGCGCGAACATACTGGCGATACGCGATCTGATATTGCAGGCGTGACAGGTGCACCTGGGTCAGCACCGTCATTTGCGCGGCAATGCGGCGCTGGTCAGCCAGCTTCACGCCGGCGTCGGCGAGGCGTTTTTGCGACGGCGCGGAAAGCAGGTTGAACAGGTTGAAGGAGAGCTGCAGGCCGGTGTCGTTCCACGTATTGTTGATGAGGTAACGGTCGGTGTCGTGCTTGATGTTGTAATTGAATGCGAGGTTCGGGAACAGGCGCAACATGGTGCGCTTGGTTTCCTCGACGGCGATGCGGCTGGTGTAGGCCTGCTCGCGTATGTCGGCATTCTGCATCAGCGCCAGCTCTTCCATGCGCTGCACCGGCACATCGAGCAACGAGGCGTCAATCTTGTCGCTCGGTTCCTGCACCTGGAAATCCTGGTTGAGCGGCGCATTGATCAGGTGCGCGAGCTCGATGCGGCCCGAAGAGAGTTCCTGTTCGATGCTTTCGAGCAGGCGCAGGTTTTCCAGCAGCTGGCGCTGGTAGCGCAGCGCATCGATCGGCGAGCGAACGCGTTCGGCCTCGGCCTTGCGTGCGTCCTCCAGCGCATCTTCTGCAAGCGCAATCGCCTTGCGCACATCGTCGCGCAGCTTCTGCGCGCTGGCAGTGCGCCAGAAGGCGGTTCTTACATCCTGGATCAGCGCATGCATTGCCTTGCGGCGGCGTTCGGCGGCGATCAATACGCGGTCACCCTGCTGCTTGGCCGAGAGGTAGCTGAGGCCGAAGTCGAGCAGGTTCCACGTCAGGCCGAGGTCGTACACCTGGTGCGAGCGCTCGGAGGAAATGTAGGGATTGGCAAGCGAAGGCGCACCGGTCACAGAGTCGATGCTGCGTGTGATGAGATCCTTGTCACGCGAGATGTAGCCGGCAGATGCCATGAGGCGCGGCAGCATGTCCCAACTGGAGGCATCGAGCTGGTCGAGCGCCAGTGCTTCTTCCATTACCTTGACGCGGCGGTCGAGGTTGTATTTCAGCGCGCGGGCAATTGCCTCATCCATCGACAATGCGCCCGTGATCGGCGCAACGCCCTCGCTGGCCGCAATACGATCAGCGGCGGTTTGTGCCGCAAGTTCACTTTGGGTGAGCGGCTTGAGGGCAACGGTGCCGCACCCCGTCAATGCCAGAGCTGCTGCAACAATCGTTGCCGATGTAAGCGTGGTCGATTTCAGCGCGGGCCATTTGACAGAACGGACGGCATGAAGGGTGCTTGTTTTTTTTGTCGACGAAAATTCCATGGCCTCGGCAATGAAGGATTGATCGGGATGGGTGCAGCAAGGTCAGGACGTGCACCGAGGAAAGGGCTTTCGGCCCTCACGCCCGCTCAGGTGAGCAGGCACTTGCTATTCTTCACTAGAACTTGTCCTGAATCAACATTCTTCGTCTCAATTATGGAGGGCTCGTTGCGAATGTGATTGGAAAACGCAGGTGCCTTGAACAAACGGCATAACATATATGCCATG
>DASVLM010000891.1:0-3273 GCA_036384875.1 Noviherbaspirillum sp. | reverse complement strand
CCCTGTGCGATGTACACCAGGATCAATGCGGTCTTGGTATTGACCATGTCGGCGCCGATCATCATGTTCAGGATGCCGACAGTGCCGAGGCGGATCGGGATCATGAGGCCAAGCGTAAAAAACAGGCCGATCATGCCATTGAAGCGGAACCTATATTCCGACAGCGCGAAGGCCGCCATCGCACCGAACAGGATGGTGCCCGCCAGAGCGGACAGCGTGACGATCATGCTGTTCGAAAAATAGCTCGCGAAGTTGCTGCCACCCAGCACCGCCACGAAGCCGGACAGATCGAAGGTGTCCGACGTCGGCAGTGCAAGCGGCTTGCTGAAGATCGCCTGGCGTGACTTGAATGCGTTCATCACGATCAGGAAAATCGGCGCCAGCGCGAGCACGGAAAAGAAGCCGAGGATGCCGTGCGCGACGAGCGTAGAGCCGGGGGAGTGTTTAGCGGAAGACATGGATATCGCCTCGGTTGCTCACAGTTGATAACGCACCAGCTTGCGCTGCACGAAGAAAAGATAGGCACAGACCACGGCAAGGATGATGACGAACATCATCGTCGCAATCGCCGCGCCCATATGAGGGTCGCCGAACTGGAATTGCGCGCCGAAAAATGTCCGGTACAGCAAGGTGCCGAGGATGTCGGTCGAATAATTGGGGCCGGCCGATACGCCCTGCGCGGTATAGATAAGATCGAAAGAATTGAAGTTGGATACGAAGGTCAGGATCGCGACCACGCCGACCGTAGGCCACAGCAACGGCAGCTTGATCTTGAAGAACTGTGCAATGCCTGTGATGCCATCGATTTCCGCTGCTTCGAGAATTTCGGTTGGAATCGCCAGCATGGCGGCATACATCAGCACCATCGGCACACCGAGCTCCTTCCACACCGAGATGAAGCCGAGCGTAGTCAACGCATACTGCTCCTTGCCAAGGTAGGGCGCGAACAGGAACTTCAATCCCAGCGCGTCCATGAAATTCGGCGCAATGCCCCACAGCGGCGAGAGAATCAAACGCCACACGAAAGCAACCACGACGAATGACAGCATGGTCGGCATGAAAATCGCCGTACGGTAGAAATCTCCGCCGCGCAGCCGAGGCAAGGAGAGGAGCGCCGCCAGCAGAATTGCCAGCGGCACCATCACCAGCATGTGGATTGCGAAGAAGTAGCTGTTGTTGCGCAGCGCATTCCAGAAGTGATAAGACCAGCGTTCGTCGCCGAGCAGCGTGGCGAAGTTCGTCAGGCCGACATAGAACTGGTTCTGCTCTGCCGACTGGAAGAACGCAAGGCGAAGCGTTTCCACGAGCGGCAGGACCATCACCGACGTATAGACCAGCAGCGCCGGGGCCAGCAGGACAGCGATATGCCAGCGTACCTGTCGCTTGATAGGCGCAGCTTTCGCCGCTGGAACGGTGTGAAATACCGTGCTCGTCATGGAAACACCTCTTTTTACAAGTTCAACCAGTCCGTTGGCGGATTACTTCGCCGGCTTGTACCAGCTATCCAGGCCTTTCTGGAGCTGTTGCGCAGCCGCTTCCGGGGTCAGCGTACCGTTGATCACTGACGCAGCCTTCACCCAGAGGTCGTCTTCCAGGTTAGGCGTGCCGCGCGAAAGAATCTGGTGCGTGAAGCGGGGGGTGCTGTCGCACTTGCCGCGCCAGCTGGCGAATTCCTTCGCCAGCGGATCGCTCATCTCGACCGGCGTCTTTTGCAGACTGAAGAAACCAGGCAATGCGTTGGCGTAGATCGTGGCGAATTCCTTCGATGCGACGAATTCGAGGAAGGCCTTGGCCTGCGCGGCATTCTTGGACTTCGCATTCACACCCATACCGATATCCGGATGGTCGGAGATGTAGCACTTGTCGCCGGCCTTCTGCACCGGCGGAGGAAATGCACCGATCTTGAAGGAAGCCTGCTTGTTGAAGCCGGAGATTTCCCACGAACCGGCCGGATAGATCGCAGCGCGGCCAAGGGTGAACATGTTCTGGCTGTCGGGGTAGGTCTGCGATTCGAAGCCTTCGCCCAGGTAAGGCTTCCACTTCGCCAGCGTGCGGAAGATTTCCACCCATTGCGGGTCGGTCAGCTTCGATTTGCCGGCGATCAGTGCGCGGCGGCCTTCCTCGCCCTTGTAGTAGGCCGGGCCGATGTTCTGGTAAGCCAGTTGCGATGCTTCCCATGTGTCCTTGGTACCCATCGCCAGCGGCACATACTTGCCGTCAGCCTTGATCTTGTTCAGCACGGCGAAGAACTGGTCGACGGTAGCCGGCGGCGTGAGGCCGAGCTTGGCGAAGGCATCCTTGTTGTACATGAAGCCATGCATCACGGCCGCGATCGGCACGCAGAAGGTGGTCTTGCCGTCATCGGTGGTCCAAGCAGTCTTTGCCACCTGGGTAAAGTTGTCCATGCCCTTCAGGTCGTTCAATCCCAGCAGGTAGCCCTTCTGGAAGTGCTGCAGCGGGACATCGAACGGACGGCAGGTAATCAGGTCGCCTGCGGAACCGGCGGCGAGCTTGGAATTCAGCACCGCGTTGTATTCTGCCGGCGCGGTCGGCGCAAACTTCACCTTGATGTCGGGGTGGGCCTTTTCGAACACCGGAATGATCTTGTCACGCCAGATCGCGAGGTCGTCGTTGCGCCAACTTTCGATCGTGAGCACGACCGGCGCCGCGGCAGCGGCGTTCACCACGCACATGATCGCCGTGGTGGCCAGTGCATTGAGTATTGTTTTCTTCATCATGTCTCTCTCCTTGAGAATGGCCGCCATCCGGGCGCCACGGATTCCTGGAATACCACCGGCCTTTTTCATACTGCTCCGAGGCCGTACTTGTGACAACATTTCTCGTACAGCAAACCAACTCCTTGTGGGATCCGCTTTACTGTCGCTGGGGCTGCACCTGTTATGTTTGTGACGCCTTCATTGCATTACTGTGACGAAAGTATGACCTGCGCTGAAAGCCGGTTGTTTGCCGCGTCTCGCGAAAACCGGCACGATTCTGGCGCGCGGCAAAACATGTGCAGCACAAGTGAGCGCATAACGGCGCGCGTGCCGGCTTCCATGTGCATGCTTGGGGAGTTGTGCGAATTGGCTGGATGCACGCAGCATTGAACGCCTCTCAAGATTTCGGCCAGGCTGCACCACTATGCAGGCCTAGCTGAGTGGAGAACAACGGTTCGACGTCCAGACCTTGAAAGTCGCGCACGACGGCAATGACGTTGTCGAAATCGATGAAAGCTTCAGGAGGAAAAGTGGTGGCCAGCGCCACGGCGCGCAT
>DASVLM010000890.1:0-4216 GCA_036384875.1 Noviherbaspirillum sp. | reverse complement strand
CCCTCGATGGCGCGTATGCCGGCATTGGCGGTCAGCATGCGCAGGCTGTCGCGGTCGGGAACGCCATATTCCTGGCGCCGCAGCGACTGCTTGTAGTGCTCGTCCGGCGTCTGGCCCACGCAGGAAATGAAATAGGAATGCGAGCCTGGAATCAGCATCAGCGGGCCATTGACGGCATTGTTGTCGGTCAAAAGAATCGAGCAGCTCAGCGCCCGCATTTCCGGCATGCCGTCTTCCACGTGCCAGGTCTCGAAGTCGGAATGCCAGTAAAATTCCTTGCCTTCGAACTCTGGCTTGATGTTGACGCGCGATTGGTGGATATAGACGTCCGAGCCGAGGATCTGTTGCGCAACCCCGGCCAGGCGCGCATCGCGCGCCAGGTTGCCCATCAGCTTGTTGAGCTTGTGCACCATGAAGATGGAACGCACGGCCCGGCTTTCCGGCTCGACGATCAATTCGTCGCGCCCGGCCAACGCACTGTCCTTCGCCATGGCGCCGACTTCCGCCAGCAGGACTGCCACCTCGCGCGCCGAGAAAAAGCCGGGCAGGAACAGGAAACCCTCGCGCTCGTAGCTGGCAAGCTCTTCTTCGGACAGCGGCTGCGGCGCCGCATAGGGTTCATCGCGATAGACGACGGGTTCGCGCCGCGTGATGATGGCGGCATCGCGCTCCACGCGCGATTCGTATAGATCGGTGATCGGCAGCGTCATTTGCGTTCTCCTTTGCCGGTGACGATACCCGGCGGTATTTCAGAGGAAGAAGGATAGGATCCGTCGGCGTCGTGCACTTCCTTGCCGTGCAAAGGCGGGTTGAACACGCAGATCAGACGCAGGTCGGACTTGGCGCGCACGATATGGCGGTCGTGCTGATCAAGCGCATAGACCGTGCCGGGCTTGATCGGATAATTCGCTCCGGTCTCGCACAACTCGACCTCGCCTTCGCCTTCGACGCACAACACCGCCTCCAGGTGGTTGAGATATTGCATGGGCGTCTCGGTGCCGCGGAACATCGTGGTTTCGTGCAGCGAAAAGCCCATCTTGTCGGATGCCAGCAGCACGCGCAGGCTGGTCCAGGTCTTGGACTTCACCTCGCGCTCGGTGCCCTTGCATTGTTCGATGTCTCTCACGATCATCGCGGCCTCCTAGCTATGCATGAGTTCGGGAAACGGCGGGCGCGCCGGTATGGCGTTGTGCGCCTCGGCCACGATGCTGTCTTCCAGTATCTGCAAGCCCTTATGCAGCAGCTTGTCGTCGATCAGCAAGGGCGGGAGCAGCTTGATCACTTCGTCGCCGGCACCTGCGGTTTCGACAATCAAGCCATTGTCGAAGGCGCGCCGCGCGATCTTCTTGTGCAATTCGCCGATCGCGTCATGACCCAGGCCGCTGCGATCGCTCAGATGGACGCCGCAGATCAGTCCCCGGCCACGCAGTTTGACGTCGAGCTCGGGCCGCTTGCTGTGCAGCGTGCGGCACCACTTCCTGAGCAGGTCGGCCTTGCGCTGGACCAGTTCGCTCATGCCCTCGCTGCGCCAAAAGCTTTCCAGCGCATGCGCGGCCGTAACGAAGGCAAGGTTGTTGCCGCGGAATGTGCCGTTGTGCTCGCCTGGGCGCCAGCGGTCCAGCTCCGGCTTCAACATCACCATCGACAGCGGCAAACCGTAGCCGGACAGCGACTTGGACATGGTCACGATATCGGGATGGATGCCGGATTCCTCGAAGCCGAAGAAGCGCCCTGTGCGGCCGCAGCCGACCTGGATTTCATCGACGATCAAGAGCATGTCGTGCTTGCGGCATACCTGCTCCAGCGCCTGCAGCCATTCCTTGCTGGCGACGTGCACCCCGCCCTCGCCCTGCACCGTCTCCACAATGGCGGCAGCGGGCTTGTCGATGCCCGATGCCGGATCGCCCAGCATGCGGTCGAGGTAAGCGATCGTATCGGCGCCGGGACCGAGGTAACCGTCATAAGGCATGAAGGTGACGTTGCCAAGTCCGATTCCCGCACCTTGGCGGAAATGCGCATTCCCGGTTGCGGCGAGGGCACCGGCCGAGACGCCGTGGAAACCGTTGGTAAACGAAATCACGTTTGCCCTCTGCTTCACTTTGCGCGCCAGCTTCAGTGCGGCCTCCACCGCATTGGCGCCGGTCGGGCCGGTGAATTGCAGCACATAGTCCATGCCGCGCGGCTGAAGGATGATGTGCTCGAAGGTCTTGAGAAAGTGCTCCTTGGCGGACGTCGCCATGTCGAGTCCGTGCACCACGCCGTCGGACTGCAGGTATTCGATCAGCTTTTCCCGCAGCAACGGGTTGTTGTGCCCATAGTTGAGCGCGCCGGCGCCGGCGAAGAAGTCGATGTAGGCTTTGCCGTCCTCACCCCAGATCTGGGCGCCGCGCGCCCGCGTAAACACTGCCGGGAACGACCTGATGTAGTACCGGACGTTCGATTCCATATGATTGAAGGTGTCGAGATTCTGATTCATCACTGCTCTCCATTTGAAACGGTCCAATGTGGAAAAGGTATTCGTCTTCGTGCGCCTGGCCGTGGAACATGGCCTTGGCGAATTCGATGCTGATCTCGCAGCGCGCGCCGATCTCTTCGGCAAAGGCGGAAAACAGCTTGCGCGAAGGCGTATTGGTTGGCGCGACCGTGGCTTCGAGATAACGCACGTGACGCAAATGTTTGCGTTCAAGCAAGTGGCGCAGCATGGCGCTGCCTATGCCCTTCCTGCGAAAACCTTCGGACACGGCCACCTGCCAGACGAACAGCGTGTCTTCGCTATCGGGCCTCAGATAGGCGGAGATGAAGCCGGCCAGCCTGCCGTCTTTGCGCGCGACCACGCAGGTGCGGGAAAAGTGCCGGCACAGCAGCAGGTAAGCATAGGTGGAGTTGTTGTCCAGCGCGCTGCAGGAACGTACCAGGGATTCGAGGTCGGCTCCGTCGCCCGGTTTCGGTTCGCTCAATTGGACGGGTAAGTCAGGATGTACAGCATGTACGGCAGGAATACTTCTCGGGGTCAGGTTTCGATGCATTGGACTCGATGTCCATCCGTCTCGGCAAAGCTGCGCCCGCCCCGCTCGCGCAGGCAATGTTCAACGGGTAGCAGGAACGCCGCCGGCACCGGTGTGAATTTTGGCTTGCAAACTGGACACACCAGAGCGTTAAACGGAGGCTCTAGGTTGTTGTAACATAAGGGTGGACGCCCATGTTATCAAAAAGTTCACATTGATTTTGCCTATCAATGGCTGATCCGCTTCGGCGCCGTATTCCTGGCGGCCTGTTCGCGTGCCAGGGCGATCGAAGAATATGTCGCGCGGTTGCCGTCCGGCAGCGCGATATCGGCCCCCGCAGCGCTCAAGTGCTTCATGATGCCGAGATTGATGTCTTGCTGAATGTTCATGTATAGATCGTAGTCGGTGTCGAGCACGGTATACACCACCTCGAATTCCAGCGCGGACGCGCCGAGCTTGACGAAATGGGCGCGACCGAAACTCACTTTCTCGAACTTCTCGATGATCTGCCGCACCATGCCGGGAATTTTCTCGACCAATTCCACCGGTGTCTGGTAAGAAAGATTGAGCCGGAACACGATGCGCCGCTGCGACATGCGCTTGAAATTCTGTATCGTCAGCTTGAGCAGGTTCATGTTGGAACAGACGATCTGCTCGCCGCTGATGCTGCGGATATGCGTCGATTTCATGCCGATACGCTCCACCGTTCCCGAGATGTCGCCCGCGGTGATGGAATCGCCGACCTCGAAGGGCTTGTCGACCGCAATCGAAATCGCGGCAAACAGGTCGCCCAGGATATTCTGCAGCGCCAGCGCAATGGCCACGCCGCCCACGCCCAAGCTGGCAATCAACGTGGTGATGTTGACGCCCGCATTCTCCAGCACGGCCAGCAACACGATGGCCCACACACCGACGTGCATCAGCGAAGTCAGCAGTGTGGCGATCACGAGATTGGTACCGCGCCGCTCCAGCAAATGGTCGCGCTTCCAGATCGAGGCCATGCGGTGCGCCCACAAGCCGCTTTGCAGCGCCAGCATGATGAACCATAGATGGGCCACGACCGTGGTCCAGCGCCCGGACAGGCTCAAGGCGCTGGAGCCTATCATGAGCGAGGCCAGGCCAACCAGCAGCCAATTGGTTGCCGCCAATACTTCGGCAACGGTTTGCGCGATGCGTGCCTGCCTAGTTTCGGACTTGGCATTAAGCCGCGC
>DASVLM010000889.1:0-8886 GCA_036384875.1 Noviherbaspirillum sp. | reverse complement strand
AACCTGCAGCGCCAGATCCTGCACACGACCGAGCGCGTCGGCCAGCCGAAGGCGGAATCGGGCAAGCGCACGCTGGCGCAGATCAATCCGGAAGTCGAGGTCGTGGCATTGATGGAACGCGTCGAAGGCGAGCGACTGTCGTCACTGGTGTCGCAGGCCAGCGTGGTGCTCGACTGCAGCGACAACTTCGCCACGCGCCATGCAGTGAACCGCGCCTGCGTGGCGCATCGCGTGCCGTTGGTGTCGGGTGCAGCGATCCGTTTCGACGGCCAGATCTCGGTGTTTGATACACGGCGCGACGATGCGCCCTGCTACGCCTGCCTCTTCCCGCCGGACCAGCAGTTCGAGGAAGTGCTGTGCTCGACCATGGGCGTGTTTGCGCCGCTGGTCGGCATCATCGGCACGATGCAGGCGGCGGAAGCGCTCAAGCTGGTGGCGGGCATCGGCGAGTCGCTGGCAGGCAAGCTGCTGTTGCTCGATGCGCGCACCATGGAGTGGACGACGATCAAGGTGGGGCGCAGCACCGACTGCGTCGTCTGCGGTCACTAGACTTTTACTGGTTGCCGAAACAGGCTGCCGGCGGATTGGCAGCAGGACTTCCGCTGCTGCCGGAAGACCTCATCGCATGGAAAGCGTTGTAAGCGCTGAAGTGCCGCAACTCGGCAAGATCGGTATAAGCTTCATGCGGCTGCATGAGCGTCATAGCCGCAGGCAGGTCCGGTGGCGCAAGTTCTTCCGGCGAAGCAGGTGAAGCAGCATCCCCGACGCGTTGCAGGCCGCAAGCGCTCAACACAAGCATGATGCACAGCATTGCCGTACCGCGGATACCAAGACCAGGCGTTTTCATCAATATCTCCCCTGCCGTGATTATTGGGCAGCGGCGGTCGTCGGCATTGGGGTGTGTCAAGCGTGACGGATATCCGGCCCCACTCTTGCGCAGGCGCAATCGGAGAACGTTTCCACATGTCAAAGATGGATCAAAGCGTCGCGCGCAGCACGCCGCGCAAGGCGTTGCAGACGATGATCTCTTCCGCGCGATGAAGATCGTCTAGTGTGAGGCGATGCTCCTGCGCGTTCCATGCCGGGTCTTCCAGCAACACCTTGCGCATCACGCCCGGCAGCACACCAGACGTCAAGGGCGGCGTGTACCAACGTCCGTCTAAGCGAAGGAAGACATTGCTGCGCCCGCCTTCCGTCAACTCTCCATCGGTATTGAAAAACAGCATGTCGAACGCGCCCTGCGCTTCTGCTGCGCGCCAGCCGCGGTCGTAACGCTCGCGGACAGTGGTCTTGTGAGCGAGGAAGAGATCGCTCGCCGCGGTGCGCTCTTCCGACAGCAGCAGGCGCACCGGTTCGGTCAGCGGTGCAAGCGGTGCCGACTGCAACGTACAGCGGCCATCCGCCGCGAGCGCAAGACGCAGGCGATGCGGGCCGTTCATGGTCGCAAATGCTTGTTGCAGCTGCGCTCGCACGGGCGCTTCGTTGAACCGGAAACCGAAGCGCTCTGCAGATGCACGCAAGCGCTGCAAATGCAGCTCGAGATAAGGGCAACCCGACGACGTCGCCTGCATCGTTTCAATCAATTCAAAGCCAGGCGCCAAGCCGGTGAGGAAACGCGCCTTCAGCTTGCACTCGGCATATTCCTCGGCCGGTTCGCTGTCGTGCACGATGCCTGCGCCGACACCCATTTCGCCCTTGCGCGTGCCATCTGCATCGGGTGCCTGCAGCATCAGCGTGCGTATCGGCACCGACATGCAGAAATCGCCGACGCCATCTGCATCATGCGGCACATCGAACCAGCCGATGGCACCGGTGTAGATGCCGCGCGCATCGGGTTCGAGTTCGCGGATGATTTGCATCGTGCGACGCTTGGGTGCACCAGTAATGGAGCCGCAGGGATAGAGGGCGGCAAAGACGTCGGCAAGCGTGGCGTCCTTGCGCAGTTGCGCCTCGATGGTCGATGTCATCTGCAGTACGCCTGCATAGCGATCGACCTGGAACAGATGCGGCACACGTACCGAACCCGTCTGCGCGATGCGGCCGAGGTCGTTGCGCAGCAGGTCGACAATCATGAGGTTTTCGGCGCGGTTCTTCGGGTCGCTTGCAAGCTCGGCGGCACGATCGGCATCGAGGCGTGCATCGCCGGTCGCGGGCGCGGTACCCTTCATCGGGCGCGCGGTAATCAAGCCGCGCTCATGTTGCGCAAACAATTCCGGAGACAAGGAGAGCACGGATCGCCTGTCGGGCAAGACAATGAGCGTACCGTAGGGTACGGGCTGCCTTTCGCGCAGCCGGCGATAGAGTGCAATCGGCGAGCCGAACACGTCGAAACGCAGCCGATAGGTGTAGTTGACCTGGTAGGTGTCGCCGGCTTCAATGTAGGCGCGAATGCGGTGTATCGCCTCCTCGAACTGCGCTTCGCTGACGCTATCGTTCACATGCGCAATGCCGGCGGGTTTGCCTTCACGGTCGCGCTGAGAAACCCAATGCGCAACTTCGTCCGAGGAGAGCCGCGTGCATTGCGCAAACAGCAGGATCTGCGCCGGCGGTGAAGTGCATGCGCGCGGTGCGATGCCATGCATCTGCGCACCCAGTTCGTAATCGAACACGCCGACCGCATGCAGGCCGTGACGCAGCGCATCTTCCATTGCCGATAGCACGGCAGGCAGTTGCGCGGCATGCTCGCAGACCAGCGTGCCGGCGTGGCCGGTGTAAAGGCGCGATCGCGGTGATTCCGGCGTTGCGTCGCAATCGTCGAACAACGCGAAGCAATCGCGGGAAGCGGCAGAGGAGTCCAAGGCGATACGGCGGGAGGCGGCTAAAACCGTATTGTAATGCCGCCCGGCAGGCCATTGAAAATGCAGCAAACAGAATCGGCGCGCTTCAGTTTTCGATGGCGCCGGTCAGCTTCCTTTTTTCGACAGGTAAATGCCCCACAGCAGCAAGGCGCCCCCGGCCATTTGCACCGGGCCGATCGCTTCGCCGAAGATCAGCCACGCCGCAACTGCTGCCGTCAGCGGCTGAATCAGGAGGCTGACCGAAGACAGTGATGCAGGCAAGTGCGCGAATGCATACGCGATCACCGTCTGCCCGCCGATCTGCGCCACCAGCGCCAGGGCAAGCAACGGCAGCCAGCCGCTGGCGTGCGCGGGAAGGAAATCGCCCGGCGACCATAGCGCGAACGGCAACAGTACGATGCCGGTCACGGTTGTGCTCCAGGCCATCAGGCGTGCCGTCGAATAAGCGCTGCGCGCATCCTTGATGACAAGCTGGTAGGCCGCGTAGAACACTGCGCTGGACAGGCCGAGCGCATCGCCCCACAGCTTGTTGCTGTGCTCGCCGCCCGAAGCATTCGGGCCGACCAGCATGATGGCACCCACCAGCGCCAGCGCCATACCGACGATGAAGATGCGCGAAAAACGCGCCTTGTGCGCGACCCACATCCAGAGTGCAATGAAGATGGGCGCGAAGTTCGACAGCAATGTTGCATTGGCCACCGTGGTGTAGTGCAACGACAGGTGCCAGATGCCCATGTCGCCGGCGAAATAAATGCCGGCCAATGCGAGCGCCTTGCTGAAGTCGGTACGCTTGCCGGTGTCGCCGTCCGTTCGCTGCACGGCGAATGCCCACATCCACAAGACAGGGGCAGCGAGCGCCATCCGCCAGAAGGCAGAGGCCAGCGGATTGACGTCCGACAAGCGCATGAAGATGCCGGCAAAGCCGATGGCCATGCCGCCCAGCAGCAGGGAAACAAATGCAGCGGCGGGAAAGGATTTTGCAGAAGCTTGTGCAGAACTCATGTGTCGTGGCGAAGACGGGTCGCGAAGACACAGAGTGTACTGAGGTTTGGCGATCCATGCTGCCGGCCGCCGGAGGAGAGAAGACGGTGAATCCGCCTTGCGGGGTCAGACCAGCAGTATCGCGATCTGGGCCTGCGCATTGTCCGACGGATTCTGCTTGAAGCCCGTCTTGGCGAAGCGATGCCAGCGGCCGACCACCATGGCCATCATCAGGTTGGCGCGCGTGGCGACTTCCGCCTCCTTTGCCTCTCCCTGGGTCACTGCGATGCGCAGCGATTGCTTGAGCGCGAGTTCGACGCGTTCGACAAACTGGTTCATCCTGCTCTGCAGGCGTTCGTCCTCGTTGACCAGCGCATCGCCGATCAGCACCCGCGTCATGCCCGGATTGCGTTCGGCGAAATTGAGCAGCATGCCGATGATCGCCTGCGCCTGCGACAGGCCGTTTTCCTGCTGCTCGCCGATCTGGTTGATGAGGCCGAAGACCGTGGTCTCGATGAAGTCGATCAGGCCTTCGAACATCTGCGCCTTGCTGGCGAAGTGCCGGTACAGCGCCGCTTCCGACACATCGAGCCGGGCAGCGAGCGCCGCTGTGGTGATCTTTTCCCCTTTTGGATCCTCCAGCATCGCTGCCAGCGTCTGCAGGATCTGCAGTTTGCGTTCGCCCGGTTTTGTCGTCGCCATGGTCTCTCGATTGATTGTTGAGCGTTGTTGAGCGCTTCCTCGCAGGCCCCGTTCAAACTGGCGGCATAGAGGCGGCGTTCCTACTTCAGTCGATGCAGTTGCGGCGGTATCTCCCTGACCGATTGTACTTTGACATCGACGTAAAAGGGGCGCTTTGTAAAGCGAGCCGGGTAGCCCTTGTTGAGCTGCCGGTAGTTGGGGCTGCTTGCCAAATATTGCGTGACCCAGACGGTGCGCATGCCGATCGCCTTGGCTGCCTTGAGATTGTCCATGGTGTCCTCCACCAGCACGCAGCGGCGCGCTGTGGTGCCTTCGCGGGCGACGATATGACGCAGCAGCTGCTTCGACGGTTTCGGGCGCAACTGGCGATGAACGCGCATCGATTCGATAGCAACATGCCTGGCGAAATGGCGATGCAAGCCGAGGTGGCGCATCACCTCGCGCGAATAGCGGCGCGGCGCATTCGTCAGCAGGATCTTGCGGCCCGGCAGACGCTTGAGCAGGCGGCCCAGCCCGCGCTCGGCGCGGACCATCGCGCGCAGGTCGTCGAACAGGTGCGCTTCGCGCAGGAAGTCGTCCATGCGCACTTCGTGGTGCTTCATCATGCCCAGCAACGTCGCGCCATATCGTTTCCAATAATCGAGACGCACTGCATTGACTGTCTCCGCATCGGCGGGGCGCTCGCCGTCGCCCAGCACCTTTGCCAGATAGGCGTTCATGTTGGCGTTAATCGCCGGGAAGATCGCGTGCGAGGCGTTGTGCAAGGTGTTGTCGAGATCGAACAACCAAATCGGGGAAGGCATCTGTTAGATTGGTTTGGCGGTCCTCGGACCACCAGGGAGCCATGAATAAAATTATTGTTTTGCCAAGCGTCGTCGCCGGCCTGTTCGTGTCGCTGTTCGTATCGTTCTTTGTGCCGCTCGCGTATGCCGAGAATAATGCAGCGCCTGCTGCCGCACAAGCAACGTCGGTGACGCACCGCGGCACGCTGTACCGCATTCGTCACCCGGGCGGAACCGCCTGGCTGTTCGGCACCGTCCATGTCGGCACGCCCGAATTTTCCTCGCTCGGGCCTGAAGCGATGCAGGCGCTCGCCGCGTCGAGCCGCATCGCACTCGAACTCGATGTGCGCGACGATGCCGCATTCCAGTCGGCGCTGCAAAAATACGGTCTCTATTCCGGTAACGACGGACTGAACGCGCATTTGTCCGCCGCCACGTTGGCGCTGCTGCGAGTCGAACTGAATCGCGCCGGCGTGCCGTATGCGAACGTCGGCCGCATGAAACCCTGGCTGCTGGCCAACCTGCTGGTCGCGCTTCAGCTTGAACGCGCCGGATACGAGCGCCGGAATGGCGTTGAAACCTGGCTGGCAGCGCAGGCGGAGTCGAAGCCGCTGCATGAACTCGAATCGGCCGATTACCAGATGTCGCTGTTCGATGGCATGAGCGAAGCGGATCAGGAGCAGTACCTGCGCGAGCAGCTTGCCGAACTGGGCAGCGGCGAAACCTTGCGCAGGTCGCGCGAACTGATTTCGGCCTGGGCCGCAGCGGACAGCAAGGCGCAGGAACGCGTGATGACGGAGGAACTCTCGGAAAAGACGCTGTCCGCCGATTTCATGCGGCGTACGCTGCTGGCAAAGCGCAATCCGGAAATGGCAACGCGGATCGAGGACTTGCTGAAAAAGGAGGGAGACGCCTTCGTGGCCGTCGGCCTGTTGCACCTGCTGGGGGAGAACGGCATTCCGGCCTTGCTGCAGCGGCGCGGCTACAAGGTGGAGAAGGTGTACTAGCGGAGAAGGTGTACTAGCGCAGGCCGGCACACCAGGCATGCCGCCGGACAGCGGCACGCCGTGCTGCAATCAATGCGAACGGATCATCGTGCCGAACGCCTGCTCGGTCAGCACTTCCAGCAGCAGCGAGTGTTCGATGCGGCCGTCGATGATGTGCACCGTGTTGACGCCGGACTTGGCGGCGTCGAGTGCCGACGAAATCTTGGGCAGCATGCCGCCGGAGATGGTGCCATCGGCGAACATTTCGTCGATCTCGCGCGCGGAGAGGTCGGTAATGAGCTTGCCGCTCTTGTCGAGGACGCCCGGGATGTTGGTCATCATGATCAGCTTTTCCGCTTTCAGGATTTCCGCGATCTTGCCGGCCACGAGGTCGGCATTGATGTTGTAAGCCTGGCCGTCGTCGCCGAAGCCGATGGGCGAGATGATGGGAATGAAGGCATCATCCTGCAACGCCTTGACCACCGCCGGGTTGATGGCGTCGATCTCGCCGACGAAGCCGATATCGAGGAACTGGCCGGGATTTTCCTTGTCCGGCATCGCCATCTTGCGGGCGCGGATCAGGCCGCCGTCCTTGCCGGTCAGGCCTACTGCCTGGCCGCCGTAATGGTTGATCAGCATGACGATGTCCTGCTGCACTTCGCCGCCCAGCACCCACTCCACGACTTCCATCGTTTCCTCGTCGGTGATGCGCATGCCCTGCACGAAAGTGCCTTGCTTGCCGATCTTCTTCAGCGCATTATCGATCTGCGGACCGCCGCCGTGCACCACGACCGGGTTCATGCCGACCAGCTTGAGCAAAATGACATCGCGCGCAAAGCTGTGCTTCAGGCGCTCTTCGGTCATGGCATTGCCGCCGTACTTGACGACGATGGTCTTGCCGTGGAACTTGCGGATATAAGGCAACGCCTCCGCCAGGATCTGGGCTTTGATTTGAGGGGCGACCGCGGTGAGGTCGGTGGCGGCGGCAGAAAGTTCGGTCATGGCTGGTCCTGAAAAACAATTCCCGCGATTTTACAAGGAAAGCGCAGGGTTTTGCCGCGATCGGCCCGCATACTGGCTTGTATTTCAACAGACGATTGGTTAGGCTTTGCGCAAATGACAACCGACGCCCTTCTCCACCGCGAACTGGAAGCATTGCGCCCCGCCCTGGTGCGTTTTGCGCACCTGCAGCTGCGCAATCACGACGCCGCCGAAGACGTCGTGCAGGACACCCTGATCGCGGTGCTGGAAAAGCCGGACCGCTTCGCCGGCCAGTCGTCGCTGCGCACCTACGTCACCGGCATTCTCAAGCACAAGATTATCGACGTGATGCGCAGTTCCAAGCGCGAATGCCGTATCGAGGCCGACGACGGCCAATCCGACGCCGACGTCATCGATGCGCTGTTCAAACAGGACGGCCACACTGTGGACATGCCGCGCCAATGGGGCGATCCGGATGCCACGCTGGAACAGAAGGATTTTTTCCGTGTCCTGGAAATTTGCCTGGAACGCCTGCCGGCCCGGAATGCGCGGGTTTTCATGATGCGGGAATGGCTGGAACTCGAGACAGACGAAATCTGTAAGGAACTGCAGGTTTCCACGTCTAATGCATGGGTGATGCTGTATCGCGCCCGCGTGCAGCTGCGCGAGTGCCTCGACATCAGCTGGTTCGGCAATCGTTAAGGAAATCGCGATGTCACTCAAGCCTACTTGCCGCGAAGTACACCGTCTCACCTCCGAAGGACTGGACCGCGAGCTGTCTGTCGTGGAGCGCGCCCGCGTGCACATGCACCTGCTGGTGTGTCTTGCCTGCCGCAATTTCACCGGGCAAATGAACCTGATCCGCCGGGCGATGCGCCAGCTGACGCCAATCGAACGCGACCGGGACGACACGCCCTGAACGTTCGTTCGGTTAAAACACCGGGCAAAACATTGCGGTGCCGTTGGTCGCCAATTCCGAATTAAATCCTTTCCCGCCCTCCCTATCATCAGCCTGGGTTCATCCATCCTGGGAGGGAGCATGGAATACGCCACAAGCCTCATCCGCACGGCAGGCATCGTCGCAGCAGCGCTCGCGCTGGCAGCCTGCAGCCGCCAGGTCGATGTGAAGATCGGCGTGGCGGCGCCGATGTCCGGACCGCTGGCGCAAATGGGCAAGGACATCGCCCATGGCGCGGAGGTGGCTGTCGATGAACTTAACGCCGAACATTTCATGATCCATGGCAAGCGGGCACACTTCGAGCTCGTGGTGGAAGACGACAAGGCATCTCCCGACGAAGGAAAGGCAGTCGCCAGGCGGCTCGTCGACGCCGGCGTTGCCGCCGTGTTCGGCCACCTGAATTCCGGCGTGACGATCGCGGCGGCGCCTGCGTATGAAGAGGCGGGAATTCCGCAATTGTCGGTTTCCACCAATCCGAAATACACCCGCATGGGCCACAAGACCGCGTTCCGGCTGACGGCAGACGACATCGAGCAGGGCGCCACACTCGGCCGCCTGATCACCGACAAGCTGCGCGCCAGGTCGTTGTTCCTGACCGACGACAAGACCCTGTTCGGCGTTGGCGTAAGCGACGAGGTGGAACGCTCGGCAAAGAGGAAACACCTGAGCATGCGGCGCGAAAGCATCGATCCGAAATC
>DASVLM010000888.1:0-8943 GCA_036384875.1 Noviherbaspirillum sp. | reverse complement strand
AACGAGCTGTTCAGAATTTGATCAACTGTTGTTCGCTCAAATCGAAATCCAGTTGATGCCTTTGGTATGACGTCGCTGTCCCTTCTTGTCGATGAAAACGGCATCGACCCCGTCCATGCGTTCGGCCAGCGCCATGCTCTTTTCCATGCCCATCACCATGAACGCGGTAGAAAGTCCGTCGGCCATGGTGGTGTCCGGAGCGAGCACAGTGACGCCTGCCAGTTCCACAGGCGAATAGCCGGTATGCGGGTCCCAGATGTGATGCTGCGAGAAGTCGTCGGTAAAGGGCGTTTCGTAATCGCCGGAGGTCGCCACACCACGGCCGTCCATGCCGACCGAACCGATGATGCTGTCGTGCCGGCGCGGGTCTTGTATGCCGACTACCCACGGCCGCGCTGCCGAGCGCCGGCCGGCATTGCGGAACTCGCCGATGTCGAGCAGCGCCTGGCGCACGCCGTGCTCGCGCAACGCTGCCAGCGCGATGTCGGTGGCGTAGCCTTGCGCAATGCCATTGAGCGTGACCGCCATGCCGGGCCGGCGCAGTTCCACCTTGTGCGTATCGAACACGAGGTCGCGCCACGAAACCAGTTCCTTTGCCTGCCGGCGGTCCGCCCTGCCCATGCTCGCTGCCCACAGCGGCTGCACGGTGACGTCGAATGCGCCATCCGTCATTTCCGCCAGCTTGCGCGAGACCTTCAGCACTTCGAGCAGATGCGGATGCGGTTGCTCGATACGTCCGCGCCGATTCAGCGCATGGACCTGGCTCGCATCGCTGTAGATGCTCATCAGGCTGTCGATGGACTTCGCACGCGCAAACGCATCGGCAATGGCACGCTCGGCACGCGGGCCGTCGTCCAGCACCAGTTGTATCGAGACTGTGGTGCCGAAGGCCAGGTCGGCGCCGCGATACAGGCGCTGCCCGGAAGGCAAGGCTTCGCTGCGGGCGATGGTGCCGGGTAACGGATCGCCGCAGGCAAGCCGCCATGCCGGCAGCATGGCGATGGCGCCGAGTCCGGCGAACATGAGTTTTCGGCGTTGCATGATTCCCTCTTTCTTGCTCCTTCGCGTTACGCCGCGCGGATCTCTATCGTGCGGCCGCGTTTCTTTTCCAGCATGAGCGGTGCGCACTGTTCATCGCTCTGATAAATCACGACGCAGTCCATGCACTGGAAACACTCTTCGTAATGGATGCTGCCGTCGCGCCGTATCGCGCCGTATTCGCAGCGATAGCGGCAGGTCTGGCAAGGCTTGCCGCATTCAGCACGGCGCGGCAGCCAGGCGCGCAGGCGCAGCCGGCCGAGGATGGCCAGCCCGGCGCCGAAGGGGCAGAGGTAGCGGCAGAAGGCCTTGTAGATCACCGCATTGAGCGCCAGCAGTGCAGCGGCGTAGGCAACGAAGGGCCATGAGCGCACGAAGGCCAGCGTGATGGCCGTCTTGAACGGCTCCAGCTCCACCAGCTTGTCGGTAAGCGCGCTGGAGTAGCAGGCGCTGGCGACGATGAGCGCGACGGCGACATACTTCAGTTTCTTGAGCCGGGCATCGACGCGCGATGAGACTCTGACCTGCGGTATGCGCAGCAGGCGTGCGATGCGGGCGACGAATTCCTGCAAGGCGCCGAAGGGACAGAGCCAGCCGCAGAACGTGCCGCGGCCCCAGATCAGCAAGGTCGGCAGCACCACCGCCCACAGCAGCACCGAAACCGGGTCGTACAGCAGGAAGGACAAGCTGCGGCCTTCGCGCACCGCCTGGATGATGCCGGTGAGGTTGACGATAGAAAGCTGGCCTTGCGCATGCCAACCGATGAACAATAGCGTGAACGCAAGGAAGGCCGTGCGGAAGCGTGCGAAGCGTTGCGCATCGGCAGTCAGCGTGCGCCAGCCGGAGAGCGCGGCGAGCAGCAGTGCAAGCGCGACGGCAATCGGCAGCAGCACCATCCATTGCTGGCGGAACGCGGTCCACCAGCCCTTGCCGTCCTGCTTGGGCAGGATGTAGAAGCGTTCCGGCAGTTTCCACGAGAACGAGAAATCGCGGCCGATTTTTTCCGGATAGACGATGCCCTTCATGCGCGCCACATGCAGCGTGAAGTCGAGCGGTTGCGACGGGTCGAGCCCGGCCTGCCCGATGATGCGGAACACCTTCACGGACTTGCCTTCCAGCGCCGGGCTGCTGCGCAGCTTGAGATCCATGTTGAGATCGCGCATTTCGAACGGCAGCCCGGCCTGGCTCAACACCAGTCGGCCGGAGACGGTGCCCGGCACGAAGTCGTCCGGCACGGCGCCGTAGTGTCCGCTCCATGCAACGAGCATGGCGTGGTCGCCTTCTTCGAGACGGGCGGCGAGGCGCTTCCTGTCCTTGTTGTCCAGCAGGCCGGCGGCAGCGGCGGGCACCGAGAGGTAGACGACTTCGAGGTCGAAGAAGTTGTCGTCGGGATGCGCGAGCGCGTCCGCATCGATACCCTCGCCTGCACTGCCTTTGTAGGCCTTTTCGACCTCGCCGTTGCGCAGTACGAAGCGCTTCGCCAAACCTGCAGACTCGATGCGTCCCGGATCGACCGCTTCAACGAGATCGGTGCGGATGCGCGCGATCTGGTCGGGGTCGCTTGCGCCGGAAAAACCGAGCTTCTTGCGCGCCACCTTCAGCGCCGCCGACAGCACGCTCTGGTTGATGATGCGTACCGATGCAGTCGCCTTGGCCACGCCGTCGATATGCGCGTTGCCGGCATCGTTGCCATGCTCGCGCTTGCCGTCAATCGCGATGTTCTGCTTCAGCGACAAGCCGCGATACTGCTCGAGGAACTTGAACAGCGGCGCTACGCCGAGGCCGTCGAGAAAGACCGGTTCGTGCTGCGACAGCACCTGCACGTCGATGAAATTGCCCTTGGGGTCGAGCGCGACCAGCAAGTCGAGCGGCACGCCGGAAAAGCCGGGCACCGGTGCGAAGTCGATCGATTCGAAGGCATAGCCGACCAGCTCGGTGGCGGTCGCGTTCTGGCGGAACAAGGGCCACACCGGCAACTCGGCATCCTTCTCGCCGACGATGTAAGGCAGCGGAAACTTCTGCACCAGCAGCTCGCGCGTGACGACGCCGGCATGCGCGGAACACAGGCATGCTGCCGCCCACAGCAGCAGCAAGGCGAGGCAATGTCGGAAAAGAGTCGACAGTCGCATGCTAGTGCGGCGCCGGCAATGGCCCCGGCCGTGGCGCGGCCATGCGGCGCGGTTGTTCGCGCATGCTTGTTCCCGCTTTTGCATGCACCGTGGCATTCGACGTCACTGCCGCCGCCGGCTGTTCATCCGTTGCCGATGCCGAGCGATAGCCGATGCGGAATCCGCCCCAGTGCCTGCCGTTCACCATGATAGGCACCGACAAGTCGTGCATCACTTCGCCGGTATCGCGCTTGTAGGTTTGCAGCAGGAAGGGCTTGGTATTGGTCGCGCAGCGCGAGCCGGTGCGGTCGTCGAAGATGCGCTTGGTGCGGTTGTTGACGAGATCGGTGGCGTAGTCGCCGGTCAGCGCCCGCGAAAACTTGCGGTTGTGCGTGGGGAAGTAGCCGTGATCGTCGACCGCGCCGGCATACGACAACTGCGGCATGGCTTCGAGGAAGCTTTCCTGTATCGCCGGCAATTCGCGGTCGGTGAAGGCGTCGTAGGCGGTGGTGTACTTCACCGGGTTGGTGTTGGGGATTGGACGATAGTGGCGATCGAACAATGCCGCCTCGGTGATGACGCCGTTGGCAATCGCCTGCTCGAACAGTTTTCCCACTTCCATCGCGCCGCGTTCCGCCACCGCGCGGATCTCGTCATGCGATGTCCTGGCGTGCGAATCCGACAAGGCCTCGATCAGCAGCTCGCCGCGCTCGGAGAGCAGCATGGCCGACTGTGCAGCGCGCGGCAGTTCGGCTTCGGTTTCCAGCATGCCGTCGCGAATCTGCGCAATGGCAGCGGCGATGCCGCGCGTGGTTTCTGCGTGGCGCTGCGAAGCTGCCGCGATGCGGTCGATTTCATCCTTGGAAGCGCCGGCGGAACGCTCGATGTCGCCCAGCAGCGCATGCACCTGTTCCACGTTGTGCGCCGCGTCCATCACCTTGCCGGAGAGGCCGTTCATGCTGAGCACGGCCTGCTCTGCCTGCTCGTTGATCACGCGCACCATCTCGCCGATTTCGCCGGTGGCCGACGTGGTGCGATGCGCGAGCTGCCGCACCTCACCCGCCACCACGGCGAAACCGCGGCCGTGTTCGCCGGCACGCGCCGCTTCGATGGCAGCATTCAATGCCAGCAGGTTGGTGCGGGCGGCAATCTCGTTGATGACTTCAGTGATGACATGGATGCGCCGCGCCTTTTCCTGCAGCTGCGCCATCATGCCGCAGGCGGTTTGCGCATCCTGCCGCGCGTCGCTGATCTGGCGCAGGCCCTTGTCGACTTCCGCGCGCCCGGCCACGCTGCCGTTGCGCACTTCGCCCGCCACGCCGGAAGCGCGCTGCGCATTGGCGGCGATCTGCTCGGTGGTGCGCGCCGTCTGCGACGACTTCTCGACGATGTCTTCGGCGGTGGCGAGGTCACCGTCGATCTTCTTCTTGATGGAATCGACGAAGTAGGAAGTCTCCGCCGCGCCGATCATGATGTGATCGACCTGCCCGCACATCCGCTCGATGATGTTGTTGCTGGCTTTGCCGCGCCTGCAGGTGAGCTTGGCGATCACGATGCCGGCAGCGGCCGAAGCCGCTGCGAGGGCGGACGGATGCAGCATGTCCTGCATCAGCACAGCTGCCGCCGCGGCGACGGGCATGACAGCGGCAAACGGTACCAGCGTATGTGTCAGGTCGGCTTTCATGGCATTCTCCCTACGCCAGCAGATGATGGCGTCTCGATGACAATCGCAATGTCAGTGCTTCAGGGTTTCAGCGCTTCAGGGCTTGGCCACCGAGACACCGTGCTTCGCGAAAATCTTCGCCAGCTCGCCCGACTCGGCCAGCTCGTTCACCGCAGACTGCAATGCACGCGCAAGCTCGACGTTTTCCTTCTTCACCGACAGGCCGATCACCCAGCCCTGGCGCGGCAGGCGCGCGAATACCGGATCGCTCATCGCGAAGCGGGCATCACCATGAACCGCCGATTCGATTTCGGATTGCGTCGCCAGCACCGCGGAGACTTCGCCGGACTTGAGCTTCGCCAGTGCGTCGGCAGCGGTGTCGTAGATCTTCACGTCGTTGCGGAAGCGTCCTTCCTGCTCGCCGAGCAGCACCATGGCAGCGATCGATACCTTTTCGACGCCGACCGGCTTGCCGGCGACGCAGTCGATCGAATCGCATGCGGGAATCTTGTTCAGGTCGCGCACCAGGCGCACCTTGTCGCGATAGTAAGGCGCGAAGATCAACACCTTGTCGTTCTGCGCCATCAGCCGGTTGTCGACCGGCACATGCATCATGACGTCGGCCGGGCCGTAGCCAAGGTAATGCCCTTTCCACACCATGTTGCGCAGGTCGTCGTTCACCTCTTCGCCGGCATCGAAAGGCAGGAAGCTGGTCTTCAGGCCGAGCTTCGCGGCGAGCGCATTGGCGAGGTCGACATCGATGCCTTCGCCCTTTTCATAGAACGGCGGCATGTCCTTGTAGACCGCGACCTTGAGCGCGCCACCCTGCTTCAATTGCGTCAGGTCGGCATAGGCGGCGGTGGCGGCGATGGTCATGCAGGCTGCTGCCGCGACGGCGAGCAGGCTGCGCAAAAGTGCTGGCCTCATTGTTGTCTCCTCATTATGGTTGCGGCGCGGAGCGAATGCGCCCCGCGCGCGAGTCAAGCCGATGCGCTTGTTCTGTCGTTACTTCGTTGCGCGACGCGTCTCGAGATAAGACTTGATCGCCCACATTGCTTCCTGGCTGAACACGCCCTCGAACGGCGGCATGTAGACGGCGCCGTTGCGCACCTTGCCATGGCGGATCGAGACCAGGAAGTATTTGTCCATGTCCTTGTAGCAGGCCTGCTTCTTGGTTTCGTTCTTCATGGTGGTGCAATCGCGGTCGAGCATGCGCAGGTCGGGAGCGATGCCGCCGGAGATGGCTTCGATGCCGTGGCAGCGCGCGCAGTTCTGGTTGAACGCGGAGGAGCCGATGCGGATCGCTTCCTTGTTGCCGCGGTAGGGATTCTCTTCGCGCCATCCTTCACCCAGTTGCGGCAGCGAGCTGGCGTCGACAGCCTGCGGTGTGACGTTGCCGTGCGCGGAGGCGAGCGGCGCATGCAAGGCAGCGCCCAATGCGAGGGAAGCGATGGACAGGAAGGTGGCGGATAACTTCATGATGGTCTCTCCTTGACTGGTTGATTTGAACTGCCTGCAACGAGGCAATTCCTGTGCCACTGCAATTAACCACCTTCCGATCAAGCGATTGACGCTGTCGGCGCAAGTTCAAACGTGCGCTATTGATTCAAGCTGCAACACTGTTGTGAAAAGCTGAAACAGCTTGGCGCAGGCACTGTATTTTTTTGTTGCTATCAGAGGTGATGAACGCTTTGCGGCCGTTGCTGCGCCTATTCCTCTCGCTTCCGGGAAAATGCGGCATCAGGGAACGAAAATTGCATTACGGATCAATGTTTTTCAGAGGTTGTTCGGCGTATGATTGGCGTACAAGAGGTTCACCAATCGAATCCCCTCTGAAAACACGAAACAGCGGCAGGAATTGAGGCGGAAAGATATCCGCATTGCCCAAGTGGACTGTTGCAGGATGTGACAGTGTCACGGAATGGAACAACCGGGTGCGACACAGCGCAACGACAGCGCAACCGACAGATTCCAAACGAGGAGACAACATGGAATATGGTCAAGGAAACAACCGCTGGGCCGGCATGGGCCATGCCGCACTGCACAGCCCCGACAGGCCGGCTGGCGCCGCTGCTTCCGCGTTTGGCACGCTTCCTGCAGCCGAGCAGCGGACCATGGTAGAACAATCGCATCAGCGCTCCGCATCCTACGGCCTCGACGCCACCGACAACCCCGATTTCAGTCCGCTCGCCAAGCCCGACCTTTCCGGCGTCATCGATCAGAACCGCGTGCTCTACACCTACGCGCTGCCGGTGATGGAGACGCTGTACGAGCAGATCGTCAACACCACCAACATGGTGATCCTGACCGATGCGCAAGGCGTGATCATGCACTCGCTGGGCGACGACGATTTCGTCGAGCGCGCCAACCGCGTCGCACTGACACCCGGCGTGGCATGGTCCGAGCAGCGGCGCGGCACGAACGCCATCGGCACCGCGATCGCGGAAGGCACGCCGACGCTGGTGCACGCCGACCAGCATTATCTGAAGGCCAACCACATCCTCACCTGCTCGGCTGCGCCCATCTTCGATCCGCGCGGCTCGGTGATCGGCGTGCTCGACGTCACGGGCGACTGCAACAGCTTCCACCGCCACACCATGGCGCTGGTGCGCATGTCGGCGCAGATGATCGAGAACCAGCTGTTCGCCGCCGCTTACCAGGATGGCATCACCCTGCATTTCCACAGCCGCCCGGAATTCATCGGCACGTTGATGGAAGGCATCGTTTCCTTCACCGCCGGCGGACGCTTCGCCGCCGCCAACCGCAGCGCGATGTTCCAGCTCGGCCTGCCGCCGCAGGCGCTCTCGACGCACACCCTGAACTCGCTGTTCGGCATGGGCGTCTCTGCGCTGTTCGACCACTACCGCACCGCCACGCCGCAACTGTTACAGCTTTGCCTGCCGAGCGGCGTGCGGGTATATGCGCGCGCTTCGGTGCGCCTGTCCAATCAAGTGGTCTGCAACGCCGAACCTCCGCGCAGCGAGCAGCAGGCGGCACAAGCAGCGCAGGCGGCCGCGCGAGCTGCCGCCGATCCGCATCGCCTTTCCAGCCTGCGCTACCTGAATACCGGCGACCCGCAGATCTCGGCGGTCATCGACAAGCTGAACAAGGTGATCGGCCGCGACATTCCCATCCTGATCAACGGCGAAACCGGCACCGGCAAGGAATTGCTGGCGCAAGCCATCCACAACGATTCGCCGCGCGCGAGCGGCCCGTTCGTGGCGGTAAACTGCGCTTCGATTCCGGAGACGCTGATCGAGTCGGAACTGTTCGGCTATGAAGACGGCGCCTTCACCGGCGCGCGCAAGAAAGGCAGCATCGGCAACATCCTGCAGGCCAACGGCGGCACGCTGTTCCTCGACGAAATCGGCGACATGCCGCTCAACCTGCAGGCGCGCCTGTTGCGCGTGCTCCAGGAACGCGTGGTGACGCCGCTGGGCAGCGCCAAGTCGATTCCGGTGAACGTATCGCTGATCTGCGCCACGCACCGCAACCTGCGCGAAATGATCGCGCGCGGCGGCTTCCGCGAAGACTTGTACTACCGCCTCAACGGCCTCGTGGTGAAGCTGCCGCCGGTACGCGAGCGCACCGACTTCGAAACGGTGGTGAACAAGCTGATCTCCGCCGAAGCCAACGGCCACCATTACACCATCGCCCCCGACGTGATGGAACTGTTCAAGCAGTACAACTGGCCCGGCAACTTCCGCCAGCTCACCAACCTCTTGCGCACGGCAATGGTGATGGCCGGCGACGAGGAACAGATCGGCATCGAGCACCTGCCCGACGACTTCCTTGACGATGTGCGCACCGCTGCAAAGACAGAACCGCAAGCCGCATCAGGCAGCACGAACGTCAACGTGATCCAGGCGAACGCGAAACTGGAAGACGTGGAACTGACGCTCATCCAGAAGACGCTGGAAGCGCATGGCGGGAATGTATCGGCAGCCGCACGCGCGCTCGGCATTTCGCGCAATACGATCTATCGCAAGATACAGGTTCAGTAACGTCAACGTATCCAGGTAAAAAAAAATCCGCCCGGCTTCCGTATCAGGAACCCGGGCGGATTTCTTTTCGAGCAGTGCTGTTCTACAGCGGTGCCATCCGCCGCATGAATTGCTTGCCGGAACTTGCGAC
>DASVLM010000887.1:0-3922 GCA_036384875.1 Noviherbaspirillum sp. | reverse complement strand
CGATGTCTGCGTGGTGACCGCGCGAGCCGACATAGAACAGCACCTGCTTGCCTGCCTGGTCGAATACCGGCGTGATTACCGTGACGTCCGGCAGGTGCGTGCCGCCATGATACGGATCGTTCAACATGAACACGTCGCCCTGCTGCATCTTGCCGGCATTCTCGCGGATGATGGTCTTGATGCTTTCACCCATCGAGCCGAGGTGCACTGGAATGTGCGGTGCGTTGGCAATCAGGTTTCCGTCTGCATCGAACAGGGCGCAGGAGAAGTCGAGGCGTTCCTTGATGTTCACCGAGAACGCAGTGTTCTGCAGGCGCAGGCCCATCTGTTCGGCGATACTCATGAACAGGTTGTTGAACACTTCCAGCATCACCGGGTCGGCATCGGTGCCGATCGCCTTGCGCTGCTGGCGCGCTTCCACTCGGTTGAGCACGAGGTGGTTCAGCTTCGTCACTTCCGCACGCCAGCCGGGTTCGACGATGTTGGTGGCGTTCTTCTCGGCGATGATCGCCGGCCCGCGCACGATGTCGCCCGGGCGCATGTCTTCGCGGCGATAGAGTGCAGTGTCGTGCCACTTGCCGCCGGAGAAAAGCTGCACGGTTTCAGCGGGCGCCAGCGCGCCGCTGCGTAGCGGCAATTCTTCCGCATTGTTGCCGTCTTCATCGGATACGCCGATCGCTTCGACCGAAATCGCTTCAATGACGAGGTCCTTGTCCGGCATCAGGAAGGAATAGCGTTTTTTGTAGGCCGATTCGAATTGCGCAACCATGTTGTCGATGGTGTCGAAGCCAACGACGATGGCGGAGTCGGTGCCGTCGTAACGCAGGTGCACGCGCTCCACTACACGGATACGCTGCTGTTCCACGCCTTGGGAAAGCAAATCGTGCCGCGCCTCGTCACCGAGTGCATGCAGCTTGGCTTCCAGCGTCGCAGTGACCGAAGGCGAGAGGATGACTTCCATCGCCTGCTCGCGCATCGCAGTCTGGTCGGCGAGGCCCATGCCGTAGGCCGAAAGCACGCCGGCGAACGGGTGCGCGAACACGCGCGTCATGCCGAGCGCATCGGCCACCAGGCAGGCATGCTGGCCGCCGGCGCCGCCGAAGGTCACCAGCGTGTAATCGGAAACATCGTGGCCGCGCTGCACCGAGATGAATTTGATGGCGTTTGCCATGTTGCCGACGGCGATTTCGATGAAACCTTCCGCCACTTCTTCCGGCGTGCGGCGATTGCCGGTGGCGCGATAAATCTCCTCCGCCATGTCGGTGAATTTCTTCACCACGGCGTCGCGGTCGAGAGTCTCGTCGGCATGCGGGCCGAACACCGCAGGGAAATACTTCGGCTGGATCTTGCCGAGCATGACGTTGCAGTCGGTTACCGCCAGTTTGCCGCCGCGACGATAGCTGGCCGGGCCGGGATTGGCGCCGGCGCTGTCCGGGCCGACACGATAGCGCGAGCCGTCGAAGTGCAGGATGGAGCCGCCTCCCGCTGCAACGGTATGGATGCTCATCATCGGCGCACGCATGCGCACGCCTGCAACCTGCGTCTCGAATTCGCGCTCGAATTCGCCGGCGTAATGCGAGACGTCGGTCGAGGTGCCGCCCATATCGAAACCGATGATCTTCTCGAAACCGGCCGTCTTCGCGGTACGCACCATGCCGACGATGCCGCCCGCCGGGCCGGAGAGGATGGAATCCTTGCCCTGGAAGCGGTGCGCATCAGTCAGGCCGCCATTGCTCTGCATGAACAAGAGGCGCACGCCGTCCATCTGGCTCGCAACCTGGTCGACGTAGCGGCGCAGGATGGGCGAAAGGTAGGCATCGACCACCGTGGTATCGCCGCGCGACACCAGCTTCATCATCGGGCTGACCTTGTTGGATACCGAAATCTGCGTAAAGCCGACTTCCTGCGCAAGCCGCGCGATCGTCTCTTCATGCTGGGTATAGCGGTAGCCATGCATTAATACGATAGCAATCGCGCGATAGCCTTGCGCATACATGCCCACCAGCTCGCGACGCACCTGCGCCTCGTCGAGCGGCTTGACGATCTCGCCTTGCGCGCCGATGCGTTCGTCGACTTCCACGACTTTTTCATAGAGCAGCTCGGGCAGAGCGATATGGCGGTCGAACAGGCGCGGACGGTTCTGGTAGGCGATGCGCAGTGCATCGCGGAAACCCTTGGTAATGAAGAGCACCGTAGGGTCGCCCTTGCGTTCCAGCAAGGCATTGGTGGCAACCGTCGTCCCCATCTTCACCGCTTCCACCTGTTCCGGGGAAATCTTGTCGCCGGGCTGGATGCCGAGCAGGCGCTTGATGCCGGCCACCGCCGCATCCTTGTACTGCTCGGGATTCTCCGACAGCAGCTTGTGCGTCAGCAGCCTGCCTTCCGGATGGCGCGCCACGATATCGGTAAATGTGCCGCCGCGGTCGATCCAGAACTGCCAGCGTTTGTCTTTTTCCCCGTGAATTTGTTGCTCCATGGTGCTTTCACCTTTCTTGAATGGATAAAGCCGCCAATGCGGCCTGATCGAAATGCCCCGTCTGCGCGGCCTGCGCCTGCTCGGGATTGCCACTGGTTCGTTTCAGGAGACGTGACGGCTGCACGCGAGGGATAGGCATTTCGTCTCCTTATATAGAGCTGCTGGTTCAATTAGGCCGTTTGCCTCCTTGAATTACTGCTCTGTTTTGTATATTGTATGTTTAACGTCGATAAAATGTAAAACAATTTATTGACATTTTATTGGTGTGACCTTTAATATTCAAGAAAAAAATGCAGGAGACAAACATGCGGGTCGCTTCATTGCACTTGTTGCTGCAGTTACGGAACAGCGTTTTCGCGCTGCTCGCCGTCTGCCTCGCGCTGCTTGCGCAAGCGGCAGGTGCATCTGCGTCCGTCAATGTGCGCGTTGCCACTGCATATGCGGCCGATAACTTCCAGACGCTGAACCTGCAGCGCTACGCCGATGACGTTGCTGAAGCAACCGGCGGCCATGTGCGCATGACAATCCATCCGGCGGGATCCCTGATCAGGCCGCCGGAAATTTTCGAAGGCGTGAGAAACGGGCGGGCCGAGGCAGGCGAAGTCATCCTGTCGAGCATGGCAAAGGAAGATCTGCTGTTCGGACTCGATGCCTTGCCCTTCATCGTGTCGGATTACCAAGATGCACTGAGCATGTGGAAAGTGTCGCGTCCGGCGATAGAGCAAGCCTTCTCTGCGCGTGGTTTGCAGTTGCTGTATGCCGTTCCCTGGCCGCCGCAAAACCTGTATGCGCGCCAGCCGGTCAATGGAATACTGGATTTCAAGGGGCAGCGCATGCGCACCTACAATCCGGCGACCGAACGCATTGCAGAGCTGACTGGCGCCAGGCCGGCGCGCATTGAAGTGGTCGATCTGGAGCAAGCGATAGCCGATGGCAGGCTCGACTTGATGCTGACATCAAGCTGGACAGGCGTGGAAACGAAGGCGTGGTCCGGCATGCAGCATTACTACAAGGTCAATGCCTGGATTCCGAAGAATGCCGTATTCATCAGCAGGAAAGTGTTCGACCGCCTCGATAGCGCGACGCAAAAGGTGCTGCTCGACGCAGCCCGCGCCGCCGAGGAGCGCGGCTGGACGATGAGCCGCGAGAGCGACATGCAATATGAAGCGCAGCTTGCCGCGCATCACGTTGCGGTATCGAACATCGATCCATTCATGCGCCGCTATCTCGACCGCATCGGCGAAAACCTGGCGCGCGAATGGCTCAAGCAGGCAGGTACTGAAGAATTGAAGGTTTTGCTTCAATATACGTCGGAGCGTTCCCAGCGCGCGGCGTCGAAATCCGGTTCATAGAAGCAGAAGAGGCTCCCTGCAAGGGGAGAGGGGATCACGGTAGTCACAATCAAAAGGAGCGTCTTACCATGTTCAACAAAGCAATCAAGAGAGC
>DASVLM010000886.1:0-7248 GCA_036384875.1 Noviherbaspirillum sp. | reverse complement strand
TGCCCGCGCAAACCATTCAATACACCGCGAAATTTGCCAAGGGCGGCGAACTCGCCCTTCAAGGAAAAACGAACGCCATGCAGCAATGGAAGGACCAGAATGGCGGCAACGTGGCGAACCTCGATCAGTTCGAGCGCCAATGGCGCAATAACTTCGATCCGGTGTTGTTCCAAATGAAGGCGCTTCCGGACAATGAAGCGGCAGCGAGAAAGGCCGAGATTCAAAAGGCCGATGCCGCGAATGGAACCAACAATTGGCCCACGCTGATGATGAAATACCAAGCGCTCAAGAACATGGGGGCATTCGATGGCGGATCTTGATTCCCTGATGGCACCGGATTCGGCGCAGGGTAACGCGGGCGGGAAAAAGCAGCTTGCAAGCGCTCAAATCCAATCGAACGGGCAAGACCCATTTTCCAAGCTCATGAGCGTGGATTTGGACAAACCATATCAGAACAGGACGGTTCAGCCCATAAAAAGCGCGCCGCCCGATCCCGCCGCGCTTGCGGCCGAACAGCAAGCCCATGACGACATTGCGAATGCGCCGCGGAACTTCGCTTATGGCATAGGGATGGGGCTCAATGGCGTCATGCACGCGATTCCCCAGCTCGTGATGAATTCTGGCGCGTGGCTAGACAAGAAAATTGGTGGCCCGCGTTACCTGCTCGATCCGAACCTTCTTCAGGATGCAAACAAAAAATACAACGCATTCCTGAAGCGCGAAGAAGATCAATACCAGGCAGACACACCTGGTTCCGTCGTTGCTGGCGCGGGCCGAGTCACGGGCGCCGTCGCGCCTTTCCTGCTCGGCGAAGGATTGCCCGGCGCAGCGTCGCAAAGCGCCTCTGCAGTCAATGCGGCATCGAACGCGCCCAAGGTGCTATCGGCACTCGGGACTGCCGCGCGCGGCGCAGGCATGGGGATGGCTCAGTCGGTGTTGACGCAACCCGTCACGAGCGTCAATACCGATTCCGACGGCACAAACGACTATTTCAACCAAAAGCTTAAGCAGCTCGGTATATCCGCAGCGGTTGGCGCCGGTCTACCGGCCGTGACAGGTGGCACAAACTGGCTTGGCAACCAGGTCAGCGCATTGTCCAAGCCGTTCACTAATCCGGGCAGCCTCGTCGCGCCGCTGGTGCAGAAAGCGGGGGAGGCCGATCCGCTCAGCATTGCCTCCACGCTGAGTCAGGCGCCGCAATATGTGCCCGGGTCCCTTCCCACGACTGCGCAGGTATTGCAAACGCCTTCGGCAGCGATGATAGAAAAGACGGTCGCAAATACCCCGGCCGGCAAGATCGCGATGATCGAGCGGCAAAACGCAAACAATGCCGCCCGGCGCGCCTATGTCAAGCAGCTTGGCGGTACCGATCAAGAGTTGTCGAATGCAATTCAGACGCGCGCGACCAACGCGGCGCCATATCGCGCGCAGCTGGTAAATTCTCCCAATATCGACGCCCAGCCCGTCCTTGATCAGCTCACCCAGATCTCCAACTCAGCGGACGGCCAGAATCCCGTGGTGGCGCAGACCCTCAATTATCTGCGCCGCGAGATCGACAACAAGTCGGCCAAGATCACGGTAGGGGGTGCTCCAGGATCAGGGATTGTCAATGCGCAAGGAAATCCGATTGGCGCACCCGCACAGCCTGCAACGACCATCACAACGATAAATCCTGACATTCTCGAGGGAATGAGGCAAAATGTGAGCGATACGCTGCGTCAGTTCGCGCCGAACGGGGCGGTCAGTACGCAGGAAGGAGCTATCCTTGGGCCTCTCAAAAATACAATTGTTGATACGATCGACTCCGCAGTACCGGGGTATCGCAATTATTTGGCCACGTATGCCAAAGACTCGGCGCCCATCAATACGATGGAGCTTTTTCGGTCGCTTGATTCACACCTGGATACTCGCGGGCTTAATTCATCTGGTGATAACGTACTTTCGCTAGCGAACGTTCAGGGGCTGGTGAAGAAGGCCAACAACTTCGAGTTCCCGATTTCGAGTGCCGGCACCGATGGCCTCAACAATCTGCTGTCCGACGTGCAGCGCGAAAGCGTCAGCAACAGCGTTCGCTCGCCAGGCAGCGATACCGCGTTGAACCTTCAGGCGCCAAGCTGGCTATCTGGTCAAATCTATGGAAAATCGCTTGATGGTGGCGGCACAGGGGCGACCGGCTTCGGTGCGACGCTTGGGGGGGCCATCGGCTATCCGTTCGATCACACCCTGATGGCTGCCGGCGCCGGTGCAGCGGTCGGCAGAAAGGTCTCGCAAGCTGGCGCTGATCGCGTCAATAATAGCCTGCTCGATGCCGTCATGAATCCCGACTATTCCGCGCAGCTCATGCAGGACCTATACAACAATCAGGCCGGCACCTCGGGCATCCTGCAGCGCCTTTGGGCGCGGCCACCGGTGCCGATTAGCGCGCTACCACCGCCCGAGTCAAATTCGCAGCAATAAATCAAAACCGCCTTCGGGCGGTTTTTCATTTTCAGGGAGAAATATGGATCAGACGACCATCAACTTAATCATTGGCGGCTGCATGGCGTGTTTGGGATGGTTCGCCCGCACGCTGTACGACGGGCAAAAGGAGTTGCGGTCTGACCTCAACAAGTTACAAGTCAGCCTCAGCAAAGACTATGTGAGTTTCGACGTCCTCCGCGCGGTGACTGACGATTTGAAAAAGGATTTGAAGGAAGACCTGCGATATATCCGCGACCGGCTGGACGCATTGAGCGGCCATCGCCGTAAGGAAGATGAATGATGAATCCCGCCATGACCTATAGCGGCACCGGCTTGGCCATGACCGAGCGTGAAGAGGGTTGCCGCCTGACCGCTTATCAAGATGCCGGCGGCATTTGGACAAACGGCTATGGCAATACCCATGGCGTGGTACCGGGCTCGACGATCACGCAGGCTCAGGCGGAGACCGATCTGCAAGCCAATATCCAAAACAGCGTCAACGATGTGAACCGCCTTGTCACCGTGCCGCTTACGCAGGGCGAATTCGATGCGCTGGTCGATTTCGATTTCAACCTTGGCCGCGGCAATCTCGCCAATAGCACCTTGCTCCGCCTGCTCAATGCCGGCGACTACCAAGACGCGGCCAACGAGTTCGACAAATGGGACCACTGCGGCGGCAAGGTGCTGGCCGGGCTGCTGCGCCGTCGGCAGGACGAAACTGCGGAGTTCAATTCATGAGTCTTGAGCATCTGATTCTGATCCCGGTTTTTGTCATCGTATTGACCGTGATCGTAATTCGTGGAATGGGAAAGTGAATCCAGATCCCATCGAATCTGCACTGCTATTGGGCGCGGCCTATATCTCATTTCGCAGCGCTTTGAGGATTTATACCAGCCGATCAATCGATGGCGTGTATTGGCCAGCATGGTTCTATTACATGGCATATGAGGCATGGCGCTTTCCCTATTACTGGACTCTCGGGCAGCCACTCAGCATCGTCATCAATGCTTTGATGTTCTCCACGAATTTCATTGCGATTGCCGGCTTCGTTCGAATTTACAGGAACAAGAATGAATAAGATCGAAACCCTACTTGCCTACCTTGCCGCTCGTGCCGCCGAGCCGGGCACCTGGCAGGGCGTCGCCTTCGTGCTGACGCTCTGCGGATCGAAATACGCATCCCTCGACTGGGGGCAATGCGCAGCCTTGGGCGGCATCGCGTCGGCCGTGCTCAAGATCCTTTTTCCTGACGCAAGCCCACCCAAGGAGTAACAGCATGACCACCACCGTAATTGTGAAGGCGCATTGCGCCGCCACCAAGGAAGTCCACGTCAATCGCAAGAGCGAGCATAGCGAGGATCCAACCGTAGTGCTGCAAGATGGCCAGGAACATTCCTGCGTTGTCTACGACAGCCTCTCCGTCGAAGTGAAGGAAGTCGAAAAGAAGACAGCATGAAAACATCCATCCTGCTCGCTTCCGTCTTCACACTGGCCGGCTGCGCCGGCATGTGCGGTCCGAAGGATCGGACATGCATCGACAACGCGAACAGCGTCGACATGGTGCTGGGCGCCGCAATCGCCGTTGGTGCTGCCATTGAGGCGCCTCCGGCACCGACCGTCACTACCGAAACGCGCACTTGCACCCGCGATGTTTTCGGTAACGAAAGCTGCACCACAACCAAGGAAGGGGAATAACCGTGAGCGATATTCCTTTTCCTTCAGAAGTGGTGATTGATGGTGTAACGGTTCGCGCAGGCACGAAAGTGATTATGCCGAACAAGGGGCGCCATCCCAACGAAGTTGCAAACGTGACCGGCGTTGCTTCCGATGCCTTATTTACCGATAAAGGTGTCGCGCTGGTCGAGGACTTGACGAAGCAATCCTTCAACATCCCATAAAGGAATCACCATGAAAAACATCCTCTTGGCAGTATCGGCCGCGTTGGCCCTCGTTGCATGTAGCACAGCACCTACGACAGGCGGTGGCATCGCGCCCAACCTGGCACAGACCCCAGCCCAAGTCGCCGCCCAAATCTGCCCAATCGCTTCGGCAATCGTCACGGACTTGTCTTCGCCGCTGGCACCGCTGACCCTGGGCGAGAAAGCAGCTATCGCGGCAGCGGGCCCAGTGATCTCGACGGCGTGCGCACTCGGCACCAGCATCGACTTGAAGAATTACCAGAACCTGATGCAGGCCGTGCCCCAGTTGATCGCGGCGCTCGAGAGTTCAGCAAACCTGAGCGACCAGGCGAAAAGCAACCTGTTCTTGCTGCAAGTGATCGTGAATGCGGTTGCGGCCGAGCAGGCGGCGAAGGCCGGCGCAGTGCAGACGGTCACGGCGGCACCTTCCGCGCCTGCCGCATCAACTTCGACGTCGACCAGCTCGGCGCCGAAAGCGCAATGAGGCCCCGCGACTACGCCATCCTCTCCCAGCAAGCCTATACCGCAATTCCCGCCATTGGCGCGCCAGACAGCGCAGCCCGCATCGTCTTCAACAGCACGGAAATCGGCCTGGTGCTCAGCATCCCGGGCACGAATAACCTTGCCTGCCTGGAGGCGGATGCGGAAGCGCTGCTTTACGACGCCGGCGAGTTCGGGCAAGTGCACCGCGGTATATGGCTTGCGTTTGATGGGGTATGGTCGGATGTGGCGAAGATGCTGCCGGTGGCGCTGACGGGGCACTCTGAGGGCGCGGCCGGCGCAATCTACCTCGCTGCGCGCTTGGCCAAGGCGGGGAGGGCGCCGAAGGCTGTTTATGCCTTCGAACCGCCACGAACCTCGATCGATACCGCCTTGGCGGCCATCATTCAAGAGGCTGGGATCGAATTGCATATCTACCACCACGGGCGCGACTTGGTACCGCTGGTGCCGTTGGATATTCCTGGCGAAGACTGGCAGCACGCCGGCCCCGTCACGCAGTTTGGGAAACCCACGTCCATCTTTCCCAACATCAAGGACCACGCCATTGCGGCCGTGGTCGCCGACCTGCCAAATTGACAAACTGGCCGGAACGCTTGACCTGCTGAGCAGGTGCGCGTCGGGCATAGACCGATGCGGCGCGGGGTTTACTTGCACGATATTGGACAATATACTGTATTTTTATACAGTATCGCTTAATTGTGCAAATGATAATGATGCGGCAGCTTGGTCGCCGCATACCCAAGCGTCATCTGTTCGACCGGCGGACCATGCGCTACAACGGCCTGTGCGTCGTGCGCGAGATGCAGGACATCTACACGCGGCGCACGATGACAATTGCTCGCTTCGGCAGTCTGCCCGACGCCGATGGCGGCCACGTCCTATACGATGCCCGCTTGGTGTGGTTTGAACCGGAAACACAGAACTTCATGCTCACCGGATTCGAGCGCAGGGAAATGCAGGGCGGCGAAGTCGAGTTCGCGCAGTCCTGGCTGGTGTACCTGGACAAGGGGCCGCCCGAGCAGGACTATGGCGAAGACCTGACGCCGGAGGCAATCAAGGCGATGAGCGAGCGTGAGCTGAAGCGCTTCTACTCCCAGCGCTGACTCAGGCGATCAAAGCAGACCCTGCTGCGGCTTTTCTTTCTTCGGCGCCGCTGGCTTCGGCGCGGCCCAAGACTTCATCAACTCGGCTGGATAGAGCTGCATAAAAGCGCGCGCTACCTCCGGATTCTTGCATTGCAGCCAATCGTCGTAACCCTCGCGCGGCACGATGACCAGGCTGCGTTTTTCGTCGCCGGGCTTGTGAAAGTGCTTCATGAGCTCATGCTCGTCAGCGTTCACGGTGATCTGGGCAAACGCGTTCGATGTGCTGCCGTCTTCTTCCTTCCATTCGCGCCAGACGCCGGCTACGCAAAAGTCGCGGCCGTCGGCCATGCCGATCGCAGTGCGCACATGCACGCCGCTTTCCCAGTTTGGCTCATAAAACCACTGCATGGGGACCAAGCAGAGCTGGCCATCCTTCCAGGCCTGCTTGTACGTTTTCTTTCCGCCGATCTCTTCGCCGCGGGCGTTCATCGTGCTGAACTCTACTCCGGGCGGCAAGTGACGCTTGGGGGTGAAGCCGAAGCCGGCAAGCACAGCTTCACGCCTACCGCCTTCGCCGGCAACAATGATCGGTGCCAAGTAGTCACGGTAGGTCTCGTCCTTCCACTCCAGGCCATCTATGCGGTCATGGAAAGTCTCGAACTCGGAGGCGAATACTTCGCGTGCGCTAGGGCGGTAATTTGTGCACATGGCTTCATCCTGAATTTGCGCAGCCCGAGATTAATTTGGGCAAAGTTCATGTCTCATTATCCGCCTTTTCCGTGCGGAAAAAGTAAATCGGGCACGAAGGAAGATTTAACACGGAAACTGCTTGCATGATCATGAGAAATACATCATTCTGATGAGTGGTAGTCGTAGCTTATCCAACGAACCATCAGGGGGAATCATGAAAAGCTTCGTTTTTGCCTTGGCATTGCTGGGTCTAGCAAACCTTTCGTTCGGACAGGTGACTTGCCGATATGTCGGAACGCAGCAGATTTGCACCGATGCGAACGGCAATAGTTCCAATTCCTATCGAGTCGGAAATCAGACTCAGACCAACTTCAGCAACGGTCAATCTGCCAATTCTTACGACGTAGGAAATCAGCGCATCACGAACTACAGCAACGGCGTGACCTCGAATTCGTATCAGGTCGGCCAACAGCGCATCACCAATTTCAGCAACGGCCAGCAGGCTACGACGCAGCAGATCGGCAACCAGACCGTCACGCACTTTAGCGACGGGCGCACCGTCACTTGCCAGATGGTCGGCCAGCAGAAGGTGTG
>DASVLM010000885.1:0-5491 GCA_036384875.1 Noviherbaspirillum sp. | reverse complement strand
ATGGCAATCCGTTCATGGACGGGATTGTAACGCGGCTAATATGGCTTCGTCGCCGGAAGTGGTCTGCGTGATTGCCTGAAAGCCAAGTGCCCGCGCAGTTTCCGCAATACGAACATGGGGCACGACAAGATGTTGCTGTTGCAATTCCGCCACACCATCCGCTTCTCCAAGCTCCTGCACCATACCGACCAGAAGCCGCAGCTCTTCGGAGCTTGTGATGATCCAGTCGCCTCGCGCATCGATCAACTGCGACAGTTGCCGCCGCTTTGCATCGTCGAGTTCTGGTGCTGCGCGCCGGTACGCGGCAATCGGCATCACTTCGATGCCGTGCGCGCGCAATTCGTCCGCGAGCAGCTCGCGCCCGGTTTCGCCGCGTACGATCAATACGCGCTTGCCGTGCAAGGCAGCGAGGTCGAGTTCGGTCAGCAGGGTTTGCGAATCGGTACGTTCGACATCAGTCGGACTGACGATGGTCGCATTGGCTGATGTCAGACCATGTTCGGCGAGTGCCGCGCGACTGCCCTCTCCCATGACGGCAAGCGGCAACGCACGCGGCCAGGAGCCGAGGATTGCGAACGCGGCATGGATGGCGTTGGGGCTGACGAAAACCACCATTGCGACATCGTGCAGGTCAGCCAGCGCCGCACGCAACTGCGCCTGGTCAGGCAGCGGCTGTATTTCCAGCAAAGGGAAGATGACCGCATTACGCCCCAGCGCATCGATGCGATGCGCAAGCGGCTCCGCCTGTGCGAGCGGACGAGTGACGATCACGGGGCGTGCGGTCGTTGCTGTCATATCAGACAAAGGCGGCGTGCCTGCCGGGCATGCCGCCGCAGAGGATAGGTCAACCGGCTTCCATTGCGCGGCAGGCGGCGAGGATATCTTCAGCGCCGTGCTTGCGCAATGCATCGGCGATATTGCTGCCGAGCGCTTCCGGCGCGTTCGCCAGTCCGCTTGCGTCGGCGGAAGCAATGCGTTTGCCGTCAGGTGTGGCGACCATCGCGCGCAAGCGCATGTTGGCACCGTCCACCGTGCCGAATGCAGCCAGGGGAATCTGGCAACTGCCGCCAAACACGCGCGACACAGTGCGCTCCGCCGCGACTGCCTGCGCAGTCGCTTCATGATTGAGTGGTGCGAGCAATTGCAACAGATCGTCGCGGCCGCCAAGGATTTCAATTGCCATCGCGCCCTGCCCGGGTGCAGGCAGACTTTGCTCCGGTTCGATGAAGCCGCGAATGCGCTGCGCTAGGCCGAGCCGCTTCAGGCCGGCAGCGGCAAGGATGATGGCGGCATAGTCGCCACGGTCCAGTTTGCCGAGGCGCGTATCGAGATTGCCGCGCAGGGGCTGGATCACGAGTTTGGGATAGCGTGCGGCGATCAGTGCCTGGCGGCGCAGGCTGCTGGTGCCGACCACCGCGCCATCGGGCAAGGCATCGAGCGACGCGTAATCGTTCGATACGAATGCATCGCGCGGATCTTCGCGTTCCAGCACGGCGGCAAGCGCGAAGCCTTCTGGCAATTCCATCGGCACATCCTTGAGCGAATGCACTGCGAGATCGGCACGGCGCTCGGCCATTGCCACTTCCAGTTCCTTGACGAACAAACCCTTGCCGCCAACTTTGGACAAGGCACGATCCAGGATGCGGTCACCCTGCGTCGTCATGCCGAGAATTTCGATGCTGCACTCTGGATATAATGCCTGCAGCCTTGCGCGGACATGTTCTGCCTGCCACATCGCGAGTCGGCTCTCACGCGACGCGATGACCAGTTTGGACGGGGGGGATGCTTTCACGAGGGGCTCTTTCGATGATCTTCGATGCTGATCGCATCGCCCGCGGATTTTAGCATGCGGCGGCAGTCTAACTTCGTCGCAATACCGCACCGCCAGATACTGATTGCAATCATTCAACATGACCAGACAAACGACATCTTCCCTCTCCTCCAAACAGGCCGTCGACAAGGACGCTCCTCTCAAAGAAGACATTCGCCTCCTCGGCCGCGTGCTCGGCCAGGTCTTGCGCGAACAGGAAGGCGATGCGGTCTTCGATGTGGTGGAAACCATACGGCAGACCGCAGTGCGTTTCCGGCGTGAATCCGATGCGCAATCCGGCGCGGAACTCAACCGCATGTTGAAGAAGCTGACGCGCGACCAGACGATTTCCGTGGTGCGTGCCTTCTCGTATTTCTCGCATTTGGCAAACATTGCCGAAGACCAGCATCACAATCGCCGCCGCCGCGCCCATTTGCTGGCCGGCTCTGCGCCGCAACAAGGCAGCGTGGCTTACGCGCTGGCGCGCCTCGATGATGCCGGCGTACCGGGCTCCGCCGTCCGCCGTTTCTTTGGCAACGCCTTGATTTCACCTGTGCTGACAGCGCACCCGACCGAAGTCCAACGCAAGAGCATCCTCGATGCGGAACGCGAGATTGCGCGGCTGCTGGCCGAGCGCAATCATCCCCTCACGCAGAAAGAACTCGCGCGCAATGCGCAACTGCTGCATGCCTGCATCGCGACGCTCTGGCAGACGCGCATGCTGCGCTACACGAAACTCACCGTCGCGGACGAGATCGAGAACGCGCTCTCTTATTACCGCATCACCTTCCTGCGCGAATTGCCCGCGCTGTACGAGGATATTCAGGCCGAAGTTGCCGCGCATTTCCCGCAACGCACTGTAGAAGCCGAGAAGCGGATGCCGCCGTTCCTGCAAATGGGAAGCTGGATCGGTGGCGATCGCGACGGCAATCCCAATGTCAATGCCGGCACCATGAAGCATGCGTTGGTGCGACAGTCGACGGCGATCTTCGATTTCTATCTCGACGAGGTCCATGCGCTGGGCGCGGAACTGTCGATCTCGACGCTGCTGGTCGGCGTCAGCCCCGAGTTGCAGGCACTCGCCGACGCATCACCAGACCAGTCCGATCACCGCCAGGATGAGCCTTACCGGCGCGCACTGATCGGACTGTATGCCCGCCTTGCCGCCACCGCGCGTTCGCTGGGCGCCGCGCATGTACTGCGACAGGAAGTCGGCCCCGCCGCACCTTACGCGGAAGCATCCGAATTCACTCACGACCTCGACATCATCGCCGCCTCTCTGGCCAAACATCATGGCGCCGTGCTGGTGAAGCCGCGCCTCGATGCGCTGAGGCATGCTTCGGAAATTTTCGGCTTCCATCTCGCGACGCTGGATATGCGGCAAAGCTCGGATGTGCATGAGCGCGTGATTGCCGAACTGTTCATGCGCGCGGAAGCAAGCATCGACTACGCCTCGCTTACCGAGGATGCGAAAGTATCGCTGCTGCTGGAAGAGCTCGGCAAGCCGCGCCTGCTGCATTCGCCATATGTCGCTTACTCCGCCGAAACGGAATCGGAGCTTTCCATCCTGCGTACCGCGCACGAAGTGCGCAAGCGCTACGGCGAGCGGGCCATCCGTAACTACATCATTTCCCACACCGAGACGGTATCCGACCTGCTCGAAGTCCTGCTGCTCCAGAAGGAAACCGGTCTGCTGCGCAGGGATGGAGACGGAACATCGCCAGCCCGCCTCGAACTGATGGTGATTCCGCTGTTCGAGACCATTCCCGACTTGCGTTGCGCCGCCACCATCATGGAGGACTTCCTGTCGCTGCCACTGGTGCGCGACCTGGTCGCCGGCCAGGGCGACTTGCAGGAAGTGATGCTGGGGTATTCCGACTCGAACAAGGACGGCGGATTCCTGACTTCAAACTGGGAACTCTACAAGGCCGAAACACGCCTGGTAGGTTTGTTCCAGCTGATGGGCCTGAAGCTGCGCCTGTTCCATGGCCGCGGCGGCACGGTCGGTCGCGGCGGCGGGCCGAGCTATGAAGCTGTCCTGGCGCAACCGGCTGGCACGGTGAACGGGCAGATACGCCTCACCGAACAAGGCGAGATCATTGCTTCGAAATTCTCCAATCCAGAGATCGGCAGGCGCAATCTCGAACTGCTGGTCGCCGCCACGCTGGAAGCCACGCTCACGCCGCCTGCGGGCACCGGCAAGCACGCAAAAAAACTGGCATCTTTCGAACAGGTAATGGAAGAATTGTCGGAGCGTGCCTATCGCGCCTATCGCAACCTGGTATACGAAACGCCCGGTTTTACCGATTACTTCTTCGCCTCCACGCCGATCGCTGAAATCGCCGAGCTCAACATCGGCTCGCGGCCGGCATCGCGCAAGGCGACACGCCGCATCGAAGACTTGCGCGCGATTCCCTGGAGTTTCTCGTGGGGACAATGCCGCCTGCTTCTGCCCGGCTGGTACGGCTTCGGCAGCGCCGTCTCTTCATGGGTGCACGAGGCGCAGGACGCGAAGGAACAGAAGAAGCGCATCGCCATCCTGAGCGACATGTGCACGGAATGGCCCTTCTTCGCCACGCTGCTGTCGAACATGGACATGGTGCTGGCAAAGTCCGATCTTGCGGTGGCCTCACGCTATGCGGAACTCGTCGCAGACAAGAAGCTGCGCACCAGCATCTTCAAGCGCATCGTCGAGGAACATGAGCGGGCGGTGTCTTGCCTTACGCTGATTACCGGAACGAAGGAACGACTGGCAGCAAATCCGCTGCTCGCACGCTCGATCAAGAACCGCTTCGCTTACCTCGATCCGCTGAACCACTTGCAGGTCGAGCTGATCAAACGGCATCGCGCGGCAAGCGCAGAAGGAAACACGCCGGACGAGCGTGTGCGGCGGGGCATACACTTGTCGATCAACGGCATCGCTGCGGGGTTGCGGAATACGGGATAACTACGCCAGACGAGAGGAGTAGAAAGCGGTGCCTGCACCGGCGGATTGCGACTGGTGCAACCGTCAGCGCACCAGCGCTTTCACCACCGGCCATTGACGGCGCGAGATGGGCAGCCGCTCTTCGAGGCCGCGCAGGATCACCTGCCACGATTCCTGCCCTTTTTCGGCATCACCTTCTGCATCGGCGTACGCGCCCCGCTCGACGCCGACGATCGCGTCGCGCGCAACCAGCGTATTGCGATGAACGCGCACGAACACATCGCCGAATTCATCCTCGATGGAAGTAAGCGATTCTTCGATGAGATGTTCGTGCGTGCGGGTGCGCACCGTGACGTATTTCAATTCCGCCTTCAGGTAAAGCACCTCGCCAACGGGCACGAGAATGACCCGCCCCCGCTCCTGAACCGAAAAATGACGGCGTTTCGCATGCAGCGCGCCTACCACTGCAGCGAGCGAAGTGCGCGGATCGTTCGACTGCGCTCGCATGATGGCAGCACGCTTGATCGCATCTGCCAGCCGTGCTGCGCGCACCGGCTTGAGCAGGTAATCCACCGCATGCACTTCGAAAGCCTTGAGCGCGTATTCATCGAAGGCAGTGACGAAGATGACCGAGGGCGACCAGTCCTTGAGCCGCATGAAATGCGTCGCGAGTTCGATACCGTTCATGCCTGGCATCTGCACGTCCAGCAGGACGACGTCCGGCTGGTTTTCCGCCACTGCGTCGAGAGCGTCGC